>DATLUO010000167.1 GCA_035533075.1 Pirellulales bacterium
GGGCTGGGGGCCTCGGTCATCAGGTCGGTCGCTTTCTGAGTCTTGGGGAAGGCGATGCAATCGCGAATGTTGTCGAGTCCGCCAAACAGCATCACAAAGCGGTCGATGCCCAAGGCGATGCCGCCGTGCGGCGGGGCGCCGTATTGCAGCGCGTCGAGCAAAAAGCCGAACCGCTCCTGCGCATGCGCCGGATCGATACCGAGCAAGCCAAACGCCTGCTGCTGCACCTGGTTGTCGTGAATTCGGACCGTGCCGCCGCCGGCCTCCGACCCGTTGATCACCAGGTCGTAGGCCTGTGCCCGGCACTTGCCAGGCTCGCCGGCCAGCATGGCCAGGTCCTGCGGCCGCGGCGCCGTGAAGGGATGGTGCATGGCCGCCCATGTGTTTTCTTCGGCGTCCCAGGCGAACATGGGAAACTCGACGACCCACGAAAAGTGCATCGTGCCGGGCTTATAGAGCTTCAGCTCCTCGCCGAACCGCTTCCGCAAGGCATACAGTGCCTTGCACGTCACCTCGAAGGTGTCGGCCACGAACAGCAGCAAGTCGCCCGGTGCGGCTGCCAGCCGTTCGCCGATCCGTTTCAGCAGATCGGGGGCGAAGTTCTTGGCCGTCGGCGAAGCGAGCGCGCCGCCTTCTTCGACCTTGAACCAAACGAGGCCCTTGGCCCCGAAGTTCTGCTTGACGAACTCGGTCAGCTCGTCGATCCCCTTGCGAGAGTAGTTGGCCGCGGCCTGCCTGGCATTGATGCCCCGCACGCGCTTGCCAGAATCTGCGGCTTCGCGAAATACGCGAAACTCGGCCTCGGCCGCCAGGTCGGTCACGTCGATCAACTCCATGCCGAACCGCAGATCGGGCGCGTCGTGGCCGAAACGCTCCATCGCCTCGTCGTAGGTCATGCGCGGCAGCGGCAGTTTCACCTCCAGGCCCAGAATCTGCTTGGCCAGCCGCTCGACCAGTCCGTCGATGATGCCCATCACGTCGTCGGCATTGACGAACGACATCTCCAGGTCGAGCTGCGTGAATTCGGGCTGGCGGTCGGCCCGCAAGTCTTCGTCGCGAAAGCAACGGGCGACCTGCACATAGCGGTCGTAACCGGCCACCATCAGAATCTGCTTGTAGAGCTGCGGCGACTGGGGCAAGGCGTAAAACGAACCGGGATGGACGCGGCTGGGCACGAGGTAATCGCGAGCGCCTTCCGGCGTGCTGCGGCCCAGCATGGGTGTCTCGACGTCGATAAAGCCATGCTCGTCGAAGTAGTCGCGCATGGTCTTGATAATGCGGTGTCGCAGCAACAACGTCCGCTGCTGCACGGGGCGGCGCAGATCGAGATAGCGATATTTGAGCCGCAGGTCTTCGCCGGGCAGCTCCTGAGCGCCCGGCTGAAAGGGTGGCGTGAGGCTTTTGTTGAGCACCTGCAGGCGTTTTGCCCGCAGCTCGATCTCGCCGGTCGGCAATTCGGCGTTGGTCGTACCTTCGGGCCGTCGGGCGACGGCGCCGGTCACGGCGATCACGAACTCGCTACGGAGCGACTTGGCCAGTTCCTGCACGTCGGCCCCCGATTCCGGCGCGAAGACCACCTGTATCCGGCCGTAGCGGTCGCGCAGATCGACGAACAGCAGTCCCGCGCCGTGGTCGCGATAGGAATCGACCCATCCGCAGAGGGTCGCTTCTTCGCCGACGTGCTTTGGCCGCAGCTCGCCGCATGTATGAGTTCGGATCAACGCCAATCTCCGTAAAACCTCGCCCGTTTGATAAGCCAAGTATTGTAAAGAGAAGCGTGGCAAGCCGCTAGGTTCACAGTACAATACGTGACCGATGACCGACTACATCCAGGTTCTGACGACGACTCCCAGCAAGGAAGCGGCCCAGTCCATCGCCGACGCGCTGCTGCGGGCGCGGCTTGCCGCGTGCGTGCAGATTGTCGGGCCAATCGAGAGCCGCTATTGGTGGCAAGGGAAGCTTGAGGCCGCCGAGGAGTGGCAATGTCTCGTCAAGAGCCGTTTGGATCTGTATGCCCGGTTGGAAGAGGCGATTCGCGGCCAGCATCCTTACGAAGTGCCTGAGATCATCGCCACACGCATCGAAGTCGGCAGCGCGGCGTACTTGGATTGGCTGGAGCGGGAGCTGGGAGCAAAGGATGAATAAGGGCTCGCGCATACGTGCAGAATCAGTCCGGTACAATGCTGGTGAGATATACTACACGCGGGCAGAAACGAGACATTTGGCCGACAACACCTGGCCGCGATCGCTCGCAGCCGAGTGGGGTTCGAAGTAAGCACACGCTACCGTTCTTGCTCGGCATTGCCTTCAGTCCCAGCGGCGTCGGCTTTGTCGTCGGCGTCGCCCCGCGGTGCGGCGGGCACTTCCGTAGCCGGCTCCGCGGGTGGCAGAAAGTCCGGCTCACTCGGCCCGCCTACGACGTGATAAAGAATCATGCCCAAGATGCCGAGCACGACGACCACCGCCGCCGTAATCGACCATTTCAGCGCCGCCTGGTTCAATTGTTCGGCCCTGTGCCGCCTCCGCTCCGTCTGCTCCTCTTTGAATTCGAGGCTGTCTTCATAGCGCAAACGGAACTGCGTGCCGCAGATCGGGCAAAGCACTTCCTGGTCGAGCATATCGGTCGGCGTTTGCAGCTCGTGACCTTGCGGACAAGGAATCCGCACGATGCGCGGCTCTTTGGGTTCTTCGGCCGCGGGAGGCTGCTCGGCCGGCGAGGGGGCAGGTTCCGGCGCGGCGGACTGCGCGGGTGGCTCGGTCTGAATCGTGGGAAAGTCGTGAGCCGGCTCGGCGGGAAAGGCCGGCGCCGCGGGACCCGCGGCCGGCGCAAATGGTCCGGCCACAAACGGTTGCTCCGGCGACGGCGGTCCGTAGCCCGGCGCGGGCCACGCCGGCATTACGGGTCCAGCGCCAGGATAGCCGGGCGCAGGCCCAGGGTAGGAGGCGGGCGGATACATCGGCGAGTAGCCGGGCGGCATCGCTTGCCCATAGCCCGGCATGGCCGCCGGTCCGTATGCGGGCCAGCCCGCGGGAGGCATTTGGCCGGGCATCGGCCCCTGCGGCATCATGCCGCCCGGCACCGTGCCCCCAGGCATCATCGGCACGACGAACACGCTGCCGCACATCGGGCATTGGCTTTGCTGCCCCATTTGCGACTCGTGTCCCTCCAGCAGATGTCCCTGGGGGCAGTAAAACTGAAAAGGCATAGTTCCAACTTATCGTGGGCGGCCCGGCGAACAAGCTCGCTGGAAGCAGTATCCGAACAACCCCCACCACTCGCGCTGCTGGATTTGCCGGCAAAGCATAGCGCCACTCGCCCGGCCCGTCGCCGCCGCCTCGCAAAAATCAACAAATCGGAAGCTGTCCCAACTTGACTGGGTGAGTAACAATTGTGAAGCCGGGTCGCTGGTTCCTTGGGCCAGCTCTTTGGCCACCCGAGTCAGGTCGGACCCGATCGTGTGGTCGCCCACGCGGCGAAACCAGTATTTGGCGTTGACGTAATCCGGCTCGCGGCGATGTAGAATAGCATGCCAGTAGCTTCCTTCGATGGTGGAAATCTCCTGGCTGATTGAATGTGATTCGTCGAAAAAATCGTGATACAGCCAAAGTCCCGCCAGACACGCCGAGGCCATTGCGCGGTCGGCAATCTTGTTTTCAAAGAGCTGCTCGACCGAAAGCCCGGCCAGCCGGCCGCGCATCGGCAGATTCGGTTCAACAAAGCAAAGCTCGTTCAACCGCAAGGGCCAGAGCAAACCGTCGATCTTCTCGCCGAACGAGGGCGGAATAAATGAATTCAGCATCGGCCTCTTCACTACCAACGTTGCGAACCCGCTGATAAACTAACATCTTTTCAGCACCACTGCACCGCCTTTTTCACAACCTCCATCCTCCTGGCTGAGAATGACCAGCGAATCTTCTGAACCGTTGTCGCCGTCCACGCACCCCGTCGCCGACTCCTCTGCTCCGCACGTCGAAACCGGCGGCGTTTTCCCTACCCCGGAGTCGCCCGGCAACTCGCCGCCCGGCAACGCCGAGGATACGGGCCAAACGCACGAATCGCGATCGCGCGGCGGTTCGAAGCTCCGCATCGGCTCGCAACGGCCGGGCAGCCCCAAAGTGAAGGCCCGCCCGCAGGTGCCCTCGGTCGAAACTCCTTCCGGCGCGAAGGTCGCCGTGCCGAACATTCGCGAGCGGCTGCCGATCGAGCTGGAGCTGGAAGTCGAAGAGGCGCTGGGCGGCATGTCGCTGGAGGAAGTGATCGAGCCGACCACCGCCGGTACGTCGGCCGGGGAGCTTTCGCCCGAAAGCCAGCATCGCGGCCGCATCGCGTCGATCCATCGCGACAATGTGTTCGTCGATCTGGGCGGCCGCAATCAGGGCGTATTGTCGTTGCGGCAATTTCCCGTCGCGCCCGAGGTCGGCACCGTAGTCGAAGTGATCGTCTCGCGTTTCGACGCGGAGGAAGGTCTCTACAACTTGTCGCTGCCGGGGGCCGCGGTCGACGTGGCCGACTGGTCGGACCTGGCCACCGGCATGGTGGTGGAGGCCAAGATCACCGGCCACAACAAGGGCGGACTGGAGTGCGAGGTGAATCACATTCGCGGCTTCATTCCGGCCGGGCAAATCTCGTTGTTCCGCGTCGAGGACCTGGCCCAGTTCGTCGGCGAGTCGATGACCTGCGTGGTGACCGAGGCGAACCCCGAACGCCGCAACCTGGTGCTCAGCCGCCGCGCCGTGCTCGAACGCGAAAAGGCCGAGGCCAAGACCAAGCTCATGGCCGAGTTGGCCGAAGGCCAGGTGCGCGAGGGCGTGGTCCGCAGCTTGCAAGACTATGGCGCGTTCATCGACTTGGGCGGCGTCGACGGGCTGCTGCACGTCAGCCAGCTTTCCTGGCAGCGCGTCAAGCATCCCAGCGAAGTGCTGCAAATCGGCCAGCCGATCAAGGTGAAGATTCGCAAGATCGACGCCGAGAGCGGCAAGATCAGCCTCGCCTTCCGCGACCTGAGCGAAAACCCCTGGACGAGCGCTCCGCAAAAGTATTTTGCCACCAGCACGCACGAAGGCACGGTCAGCAAGATCATGGATTTCGGAGCGTTCGTGGAGCTGGAGCCGGGCGTGGAAGGGCTGGTTCACATCTCCGAGCTTTCGCACGGGCGTGTGTTCCGCGTCGGCGACGTCGTTTCCGAAGGTCAAAAGGTTGAAGTGAAGGTTCTTTCGATCGATCCCGAGCAACAGCGGATCAGCCTTTCGATGAAGGCCCTGCAAGCCAGGCCCGAAACAAAGAAGGCCGAACAGGGCGTCGAGGAAGAAGAGCCGCCTCCTCCGCCCTTGCCGAAGCAAAAGGGTCCGCTCAAGGGCGGTCTGGGCCGCGGCGCCGGCGGCGACAAGTTCGGGCTGAAGTGGTGAATCGTGTAGGGTGGACCGGCGCTCGCAAGCTCGATGGCCCCACGCTACGTCTCGTCACTGATCTTCTCCGCCGCCAACCACCCGGTGCTGAACGCGGCCTGAAAATTGTAGCCGCCGATGGGGCCGTCGAGATCGAGCACTTCGCCCGCGAAATAAAGTCCCGGCACAATGCGGCTCTGCATCGTGCGCGAATCGACCTCGTCCAACGAAACGCCGCCGGCCGTCACCTCGGCTTTCTTGAACCCTCGCGTGCCAGTCACGGCAATCGTGCAACGTTTGACGGCCGCCAGGCAACGTGCCCGTGCCTCGCGGCCCAGCTCCGCTGCTCTACGGTCCGCCGAAAGCCCGGCGTTGGTCAAAAGCGCATCGGTTAATCTCCGCGGCAAGAGCGAGGCGAGCAGTCCGCCAATTTGCTTTTTGCCGGCCGCCGCGGCTTCGCTTTTCAACCGTTCATCGAGTTCGGCCTCGCTCACGGCGGGCAAGAAGTCGCAAACGAGCCTTAGCGATCGCGGTTGGGGATGCCCGCTGATGACCCGGCTGACATCGAGTGCCACCGGCCCGGAAAGACCAAAGTGTGTAAACAGAAACGAGCCGCGCCGCTCGGCCAAGCAATCCGACGTCTTGTTCTTCTTGGCAGCGAACGGCGCTGCGTCACTTGGGTTGGTCTCGACGACGCGCACTAGCACGTCGGGAATCGTGACGCCCTGCAGAGAGCGCACCCATTCGGCATCGGTCGTGATGGGCGTGAGCGCGGGCCGTGGCGGCACGATCGTATGACCGAACTTAGCGGCCCAGGCATAGCCGTCGCCGGTCGTGCCCGATCCAGGATACGATTGTCCGCCGGTGGTGATGAGCACTTTTTCGGTTGTCAATTTGCGTTTTCCAGTAGTAAGCACGAACCCGCCTGACTCCATCGCTTCCAGGTCGATCAGCGGCTCTTCCAACGTCAGCGTGCAGCCGCTGCGGCGCAGCCGGGCCAGCAGGGCGTCGAGCACGTCGGACGCCCGATCGCTGACGGGGAAAATCTTGCCGGTATCTTGTTCGATCTTCGTGGCCACGCCTTCGGCCTCAAACAGATCGACCAGGTCTTGCGGCGATAGAGCGGCCAGGGCGGAGTGCAAAAAGCGGCCCGGCGGGCCATACTCGCGGACAATGCCACGGCGATCGGTGGCATGCGTGAGATTGCAGCGCGTTCCACCCGACATGAGGATTTTGATGCCCGGCCGCCGGTTCTTTTCCAACAGCAAGGTGCGTCGGCCCAGTTCCGCCGCCCGCGCCGCCGCCAACAGCCCCGCCGCTCCCGCCCCAACGACCGTCACTTCCCAATCCATCATCGGCGATAGACCTCCGGCATCTTGGGCGCCAGCAATCGATTGTGCGGTCCATCCCACGGCTCGTTGAAGTCATATTTCTCGGAGAGCGCTTCCTGGGTGCTCGACGCGAACAACGAGGCCGTGCGATACATCTCGTTGAAGTCATATTTCTCGGAGAGCGCTTCCTGTTCGATTCGCATGGTTCCATTGTCGTTCGACTCCGCCTTCATCCTATCAATAAGCGAATGGCCGTTCGAGCCGCGGCCTCGGGTAGGCCGCGGACCTAGGGCGGGACGGGTGGGCCCGCGCTTGCCAGCTCGCTGGTCCCACCCTACGCACTTGACGAGTCACCCGGCACGGGCCAGGATCGATCGAATACGAGCCACCACATCACCTGGGCAATGTTTGATGCGCCGGTTGTCCTTACTCGTCGCCGTCATCCTGCTGCTGAGCGGTAGCCCCGCGGCGGCCTGCCCGTTTTGTACGACGTTGCGACCGACGATCGCCCAGCAGTGCGATCGGGCGGAACTCGTCTTTCTGGGCGAGTTGGTCGAGGCCGAGGGTGCGTCGTGGAGGCTTCGGGTGTACCGTGCCATCAAGGGTCTCGCTGGCGGCGAAACCAAGCGAACCATTACCATCGTGCCGGCGCGGAACGGTGAACATGCGCCGCGGTCGGGAACGCTGCTGCTGGCCATTGGCGCACGCCGGTCCGCAACTTCGCCGGCAAAACCGTCGTGGACGACGATCGCGCTGAATGAAGCGAGCTACGCCTATGTGGCTCGATCGCCACCGCTCGATACGCCGGTCGCGGAGCGATTGGGCTATTTCGTTCGCTATCTGGAACACGCCGATCCTCTCATCGCCGAAGACGCGTATTTGGAATTCGGGCATGCCCCGTTCGACGAGATCGCTCGCCTTGCCGGCCGCCTGCCGATCGATCGCTTGCGTGACTGGATCGACGATGAATCGGTTCCGCCGCCGCGGAAGGGTCTGTATGGGCTACTCTTGGGCCTGGCCGCGGCCGCACGGGAATCCCCGGAGATCGCCGACGACTTCTGGCGCTGGATTAGCGCGCCGGCGAACGATTTTCGCAGCGGTTTCGACGGCATCCTCGGCGGCTACCTGTGGGTCGGCAAAGAGGCGGGCCTGCGGCGGCTGGAACGGCGTTATCTCGATCGCGAGCAGGCGGCCATGGGCGACCTGCGACACTTGATGACGGCGCTGCGTTTCTACCACGACCATGGCCACGGCATTCCGGCCGCGGAGCTGACGAAAGTCTACCGTCGCTTTCTCGATCAACCCGCATTGGCCGCCGCGGCCCTGGCCGACTTGGCACGGTGGCAGGACTGGGCATCGCTCGAGCGGGTGACGCTGCTTTTTGGTCGGCCTGGCTATACCGACGCCGCCACCGAGCGGGCGTTGATCGGTTATCTGCTGGCCTGTCCCCTGCCGGAAGCCGGCCGGCAAGTGGCGCGATTGCGACAGCTCGTGCCCGAACGCGTGGCGGAAGCTGAGCGGCTGCAAGTTGAATCGGACGCGAAGCGGTAGGCGGACCTGCGCAAAGTTCCGCGAGCGTGATCCGAGGCGTCGGCCACCCAAGCTCGCTTGGGCCGTCTTATGGCCCCCCAACATCGTCGAGCAACCCCACGAACCGTTCGTAGGCTTCATTCCATAGCGACGCTTGCCGCGGCCCGTAGCGAGCAATCGGAAAGCTGCGGCGGACGATCTCGCGGGCCTCGCCGATCGAGCCGATCGCTCCCGAGGCAATCGCCTGCATCAGCACGTTGCCGATGGCCGTGGCTTCCACCGGGCCGGCGACGACCGGGCGACCGCAAGCATCGGCAGTGGCCTGACACAGGGCGCGGTTTTGCGTGCCACCGCCCACCACGTGGATGGTCTCCAGTCGGCTGCCCACCAACTTTTCCAGGCCCGACAGCACATAGCGCGATTTCATGGCCACGCTTTCGATCGCCGAGCGGACGATCTCGCCCACCGAGTCAGGGACGTGTTGGCCCGTGCGGCGGCAAAACTCCCGGATGGCCGCCGGCATGTCGCCCGGCGACTGAAACGACTCGTGATCGGGATCGACCAGCGCCGCCAGCGGCCGGCTTTCTTCGGCCTGGCGGGTGATTTCTTCCCACGTCTGGTCGCTGCCCGAATCACGCCACACGCGGCGACACTCCTGCAACAGCCACAGTCCCGTGATGTTTTTCAACAGCCGCACGGTTTGCCCGACGCCGCCTTCATTCGTGAAGTTGAGCGCCAGGCAGTCGTCGTTGATCACCGGTTGCGGCAGCTCGACGCCCATCAAGAGCCAAGTGCCGGAGCTGATGTAACACCAGTCCGGCGCATCGCCGCTGGTTGCCTCAGCGGGCACGGCCAGCACGGCGCTGGCCGTGTCGTGCGTGCCGGGCAAGACCACGTCGACGCCGGCCAGGCCGGTGTCTTTGGCCACCTGCGGCCGCAGCGGGCCGAGCCGTGTGCCCGGTTCCAGCACCTCGCCCAAAAGGCGCGCGGGCAGGTCGAGCCGTGCGAACAAATCGGCGGCCCAGGTCCGCCGCGTCGGGTTGAAAAACTGCGTGGTGGTGGCGTTGGTAAACTCATTTCCCTTGGCGCCGGTGAGCAGCCAATGAAACAGGTCGGGCATCAACAGCAGCGACTCGGCCACGTCGAGCAGCGGCGATCGCTGTGCCCGCAGCGACATGAATTGATAGAGCGTATTGATCGGCATGAATTGCAGGCCGGTCTGGGCGAAGATTTCTTTGCGTCCGACGCCGGCGATGGCCTGGTCCATCATGCCGCCCGTGCGCGGGTCGCGATAGGAGTGCGGGTTTTCCAACAGCGCGTCGCCGCGCGCGAGCAGGGCAAAATCGACGCCCCAGGTATCGACGCCCACGCTTTCGACGGCCTTCAGCCGCGAGCCGGCCAGCCGCAGGCCGTCGCGCACGTGCGACCAAAGCCCGAGCACGTCCCAATACAGGCTGCCGGCCGCTTCCACCGCCCGGTTCTCGAAGCGGTGCAGCTCCTCGACGCGCAAGCGCTGGCCGTCGAAGAATCCCGCCAGCACGCGCCCGCCCGAAGCACCGAGATCGACCGCGAGATACGTCTTTTCCGCCATCGTTGATTTACCTGGCATGTCGCGAGGAAGTCAGACCATGACCGGCATTATAGGAGGGAGACGTAGGGTGGGACCAGCGAGCTTGCGAGCGCCGGCCCACCGTGGGAAAGGCGCCAGGCTTTAGGCTTTAGGCTTTAGGCTTTAGGCGATAGGCGTTGGGCGATAGGCGTTGGGCGTTGGGCGTTGGCGTTCATCATTCCTAACGCCTAACGCCCATCGCCTAAAGCCTCCCCACGGGTGGGCCGGCGCTCGCAAGCTCGCTGGTCCCGCCCTACGGTCGAATCCAAGAACCACAATCCAATCACGCCGTGGCGCGGCTGTAATACTCGCTGCCCGCCGGTTGGCCGGCGATCATCAGGATGAGCTGTTCATCGGTCATGCCGTTGTTCATCGCAGACCCAAATGCGGCCAGGGCACCGGAATCGGCAGCGCGCCCGAGCAATTTACTGAAGTCGCTTTCGATCACGTCGGCGTGGTATTCTCCGCCCGACAGAATGGTGGCGGCAATCTGCGTGGGCGTGGCGCCGGTAGCCATGAGTTCGAGGAACCAACTCAGCGCGGCGGCGTCGATATCGCGGCCGAGCGCGTCGCGGAAAAGGTTTTCCAAGAAAGTGGCGTTCTTGCCGCCGCTGCGGCCCTGAACGTATTCGTTGGAGCCGATCAGTATGGCGGCAAGCTGTTCGACGGTGCCGCCCGACTCCAAAAACAGGATCCCGTAGTTGAGTCCACCTGCGTCCGCGCCGCGGTGCAGATAGCGCTGGAACACTTCGTTCACTTCGATCGCGCGATATTCGTAGGAGTTTTCCAGCGATTGTACGAGCTGCGCGACCGACATGCCCTGGACCAAAGCATTGGTCCAATAGGCGACGGCCCCCGCATCGACGTCGCGCCCCAGCAAATCGTAGTACAGCGCCGAGATCAATCGCTGCTCGGCGGTCCCGCGGGTGCCGTCGGGCAAGAGCGGCGCGTAAATGTGGGCGGTGTCGTTGACCTGGCCAATGACCGCGCCCGCGACCGACGCCGTCACCGTCACCGCGTAGTTGCCCAACCGGCTGTAACCATGACTGCCGGTCACCTGGTAGCCGTTGCCTGTGGCGACGACGGTGCCCGTCGTGGTCGTGCCGTCGCCCCAGTCGATTTCCGCGGCAAAGCTACCGGCCGGGAGGCTGTTGTTGCCGTAACTGAAACCGGCCAAAACGGCATGGTCGATGCTCGCGCCTTCGTAGCCGGTCGCCGAGCTGCCGTTGACGACGACGGTCGCGGCCACCACGTCGATCGTACCGCTGACGCCGCCGATCGCCGCGTCGTTGATATCCGTCGCGGTGACCGTCTGCTGGCCGACCGTCTTGAGCACGACCGTAAAGGTGCCCACACCGCCGTCGATCGTCGCATCGGACAGCACCGCCGCCGGATCGCTGCTGGTGAAGTGAACCGTGCCGCTGTAGTTGCCGATTGAATTGCCGTTTTGATCGACGGCCTGCACGGTGACGCTCAATGCCGCGCCCGACCGGGTGACGGTCGAACTGCTCACGATGAAATGCGTCTGGGCCGCCTGCACCGACACAATGCCACTCGCGCCGTTGATGGAACCACTGACCGTGTCGGCGATCGACAGCGTCTGGCTGCCGACGGTGTCCAAGGTCACGCTGAAGACGCCGACGCCCGCGTTGGTCCCGGCGAACGTGTAATCATTCGGCAGAATCCCCGCCGCCGTGCTGGTGAAATGGACGGCGCCGACATAACCGCCGGCCGTGTTCCCAAAAGCATCGAGCGCGGTGACGGTGATATTGAACGCCGAG
Source organism: Pirellulales bacterium (assembly GCA_035533075.1). Lineage (NCBI taxonomy): Bacteria > Pseudomonadati > Planctomycetota > Planctomycetia > Pirellulales > Pirellulales bacterium. Next base: position 11,637 of record DATLUO010000167.1, read on the forward strand.
CCCGCGGTGACGCTGGCCGGCGCACTGATGGCAAAGTGCGTGGCCGCGGCCGCCGCCGTGGCGATGATGCCGCTGGTGCCCGCGATCGAGCCGCTGACCGTATCGGTGGCGGAGACCGTCTGATTGCCGGCCGTCTTGAGTGTGACGTTGAACGTGCCCAGGCCGCCAGTCAGGGTGCCGTTTGCCGGCAGGGCGGCCGCGCCGTCGCTGCTGGTGATGTGGACGGTTCCCGCGTAACCGGTGGCCGTGTTGCCGTAGGCGTCCAGCGCCGTGACGCTGACGTTGAACGCCGAGCCGGCCGTGGCGTTGGTTGGCGCGGTGACCGTAAAGTACGTCGCGGCGGCGGCCGAGGTGTCGATCGGGCCGCTGGTGCCGGTGATCGTGCCGGCGACCGTGTCCGTGGCCGTGACCGTCTGATTGCCTGCGGTCTTCAACGTGACGCCGAAGGTGCCCATGCCATTGGTCAAGGTGTTGTTGGCCGGCAGAAGGGCCGCCCCGTCGCCGCTGGTAATGTGGACGGTGCCCGCGTAGCCGGTGGCCGTGTTGCCGTAGGCGTCGAGCGCGGTGACCGTCACATTGAAGGCCGAACCCGCGGTGGCGTTGGCCGGCGCGGTGACCGTAAAGTGCGTGGCCGCCGCCGCCGTGACGTCGACGGCGCCGCTGGTGCCGGTCACCGAGCCGCTCACCGCGTCGGTGGCCGTGACGGTCTGGTTGCCGGCGGAGTTCAGTGTGACGCTGAACGTGCCCACGCCGCTGTTCAAGCTGCTGTTGGCGGGAAGGAGTGCGTCGGCGTCGCTGCTGGTGAACTCGACCGTGCCCAAGTAGGCCGTGGCGATGTTGCCATACTGGTCGAGCGCGGTCACGGTGACGCTGATCGGCGAGCCGGCCGTGGCGGTGGCGGGCGCCGAAACCGTGTAATGTGTGGCGGCGGCGGCACGTGTGGCCACGGTGCCGCTCGTGCCCGCGATCGACGGCGTGACGGTGTCCGTAGCCGTGACGGTCTGGTTGCCCGCGGTCTTGAACGTTACGCTGAAGACGCCGGTGCCGGCGGTCAAGGTTGAAGTGGCGGGCAGCACCGCGTCCGCGTCGGTGCTGGTGAAGGCGACGGTGCCGGCATAGCCGGTGGCCACATTGCCGTATTGGTCGCGGGCCGTGACGGTCATGTTGAAGGCCACGCCCGCCGTGGCCGAGGCCGGCGCAGTCACTGTGAGGCTGCTGGCCGTGGCCGCGGTCGTGGCAACGGCCGAGCTGGTGCCGTTGGTCGAGCCGCTCACGGTGTCGGTGGCCGTGATCGTCTGATTGCCGCTGGTCTTAAGCGTGACGCTAAAGCTACCCGTACCACCGCTCAGCGTGCTATTGGCCGGCAGCACGGCCTGGCCGTCGCTGCTGGTGAAGTGAATGGTGCCGGCATATCCGGTGGCCACGTTGCCGAAGGCGTCGATGGCCGTGACGGTGATGTTGAACGACATGCCCGCCGTGGCGTTGGCCGGAGCGGTGATCGTGAAGTGCGTGGCGGCGGCGGCGGCCACGTCGATGGCGCCGCTGCCACCGGCGATCGAGCCCGTAACGGTGTCGGTGGCGGTGAGGGTCTGGTTGCCCGCCATCTTCAAGGTGACGCTGAAGGTGGCGGTGCCGGCGTTGCCGCTGCCAAACGTGTAGTCGCTCGGCAACAGCGCGGCGGTGTCGCTGCTGGTGAAATGGACGGTGCCGGTGTAGCCGGTGGCCGTGTTGCCGTAAGCGTCGAGCGCGGTGACGGTCACGCTGAAGGTGTTCGAGGCGGTGACATTGGCCGGCGCCGCGATCGCGAGGTGCGTGGCGGCGGCGGCAGAAACCGCAATCGCTCCGCTGGTGCCTGCGATCGAGCCCGTTATCGTGTCGGCGGCCGTGATGGTCTGGTTGCCGGCCGTCTTCAGCGTGACGCTGAACGTGCCGGCGCCATTGGTCAAGGTGGTGTTGCCGGGCAACACCGCCGCGCCGTCGCTGCTGGTGAAGTGGACCGTGCCCGCGTAGCTGGCGTCGGTGTTACCAAAGGCATCCAACGCGGTGATGGTCACGTTGAACGCCGAACCGGCCGTGGCCGTGGCCGAGCTGCTGACGGAGAAGTGCGTGGCCGTCGCGGCGGTGGTCGTGATTGTTCCGCTCGTTCCCGTGATGGACCCGCTGACCGTGTCGCTGACGCTCACGGTCTGGTTGCCTTTGGTCCGCAGGGTGATCGAAAACGTGCCCGTGCCGGAGGTCAACGCGCTGTTGGCCGGCAGCAGGGCGGCGCCGTCGCTGCTGGTGAATTCGATCGAGCCGGCGTAGGCGGTGGCCGTGTTGTTATAGGGATCGAGCGCGGTGACCGTGATGTTGAATGCCGAGCCGGCGGTGGCGCTGGCCGGCGCGCTGACGGAGAAGTGCGTGGCCGTCGCCGCGGTGGTGCCGATCGAGCCGGTGGTGCCGGCGATCGAGCCGGTGACCGTGTCGGTGGCCGTCACGGTCTGATTGCCGGCGGTTTTCAACGTGACGCTGAAAGTGCCCACGCCGGCATTGGCACCGGAAAACGTATAGTCGGCTGGCAGCGCAGCCGCGCCGTCGGTGCTGGTGAAATGCACGGTGCCCGTATAGCCTGCGGCAACGTTGCCGTAGTTGTCCAGCGCCGTGACCGTAAGATTGAACGAGAGGCCCGATGCGGCGGTGGCCGGGCCGCTGACGGTGAAATGCGTCGCCAACGCGGGCGCCACGGCGATCGGGCCGCTCACGCCGCTGATCGAGCCGCTGACGGTGTCGGTGGCCGCCACGGTGCGGCTGCCGGCCGTCTTCAGCGTCACGCTGAAGGTGCCCGTGCCGTTGGTTAATGTGCTGTTGCCCGGCAGTCCTGGCGCGCCGGGATCACTGCTGGTAAAGTGGACCGTGCCGGAGTAGCTGGTGGCCGTGTTGCCGTAGGCGTCAACCGCGGTGACCGTAATGTTGAAGGCCGAGCCAGCGGTCGCGTTGGCCGGGGCACTCACGGAGAGCTGCGTGGCCGCCGCGGCCGCATTGGCAATCGGACCGCTCGTACCGACGATCAGATTGTTCACGACGTCGGTGGCCGTGACCGTCTGGTCGCCGGCCGTCTTGAGCGTGACGCTGAACGTGCCCACGCCGTTGGTCAAGGCGCTATTGGCGGGCAAGACCGCCGCCCCGTCGCCGCTGGAAAGGTGTACCGTGCCGCTGTAGCCGGTGGCCGTGTTGCCATACTGATCGAGTGCCGCAACCGTAACGCTGAAGGCCACACCGGCCGTGGCGTTCGCCGGGGCGGTGACCGTGTAGTGCGTGGCGGCGCCGGCCACGGTGGCGATCGTGCCGGTGGTGCCGGTGATCGACCCAGTGACGGTATCGGTGGCGGTGACCGTCTGGTCGCCGGCCGTCTTGAGCGCGACGCTGAACGTGCCCACGCCGGCCGTCAAGGTGCTGTCGGCCGGCAGCGCGCCCGCCGCGTCGCTGCTGGTGAAGTGGACCGTGCCGGTGTAACCCGTGGCGGTGTTGCCGTAGGCGTCGCGGGCCGTGACCGTAATGTTGAACGCCGCGCCGGCCGTGGCGCTCGTCGGCGAGCTGAAAGTGTAGTGCGTGGCGGCGGCCGGCGACGTGCTCACGGCGCCGCTCGTTCCGTCGATCGAGCCGGTCACGCTGTCGGTGGCCGTCAGCGTTTGATTGCCGGAAGTTTTCAACGTCGCACTGAACGCTTTCGTGCCCGCATCGCCGGAGGTCAACGTGTAATTGGCCGGTAACACGGCCTGGCCGTCGCTGCTGGTGAAGTGGACCGTGCCGGTGTAGCCGGTGGCCGTGTTGCCGAATTGGTCGAGCGCGGTCACCGTGATGCTGAACGCCGTGCCGGCCGTGGCGTTGACCGGGGCGCTGACCGACAGGTGGGTCGCGGCCGCTGCCGCATCGGCAACCGTGCCGCTGGTGCCGGTGATGGAACTGGTGACGGTATCGGTGGCCGTCAACGTTTGGTTGCCCGCGGTCTCCAATGTCATGCTGAAGGTCGCCACACCCATGTTCGCGCCGGCAAACGTGTAATTGCCTGGCAGTACCGCGGCGCCGTCGCTGCTGGCAAAGTGAACGGTGCCGAGATAGTTCGTGTCGATATTGCCGTAGGCGTCTTCCGAAGTGAGCGTGACATTGAAGCTCGTGCCCGCCGTCGCCGTCGAGGGGCTGGTAAACACGAACTGGCTGGCCGGCGCGGCGACCGTCGCAATCGTACTGGTGGTGCCGTTGATGGAGTTGTCGCTGGTGTCGACCGCGGTAATGGTTTGCGATCCGGCCGTCTCCAAGGTGACGCTGAAGGTGCCGACGCCGTTGGTCAGGCCGCTGTCGGCCGGCAGCACGGCGGCGGTGTCGCTGCTGGTGAAGTGCAGCGTTCCCGAGTATCCGGTGACGGTATTGTTGTATTGGTCCTCGACGGTCACGGTGATGTTGAACGCGGTGCCGGCGGTCGAGTTCGCCGGGGCGCTGAAGACAAAGTGCGTGTTGCTGGCCGGTGCCGTCGCAATCGTGCCGCTGGTGCCGGTGATGGCGCCGCTCACGGTGTCGGTGGCCGTGACGGTCTGATTGCCGGCCGTCGTCAGCGTGACGCTGAAGGTGTGCGTGCCCGCATTGGCGGCCAAGAAAGTGTAATCGCCGGGCAACACTGCCGATCCATCGCTGCTCGTAAAGTGGACGGTGCCGACGTAGTGGCTGTCGACGTTTCCGTAGGGATCGAGCGCGGTGACGGTGACCGTGAACGCTGCGCCCGCGAACGTGCTGACGGGCGCGACGACCGAAAAGTGCGTGGCCGGAGCGCCCACGGTGTCGATCGTTCCGCTGGTGCCGGTGATTGAGCCGGTGACCGTGTCGGTGGCCGTCAGCGTGCGATTGCCCAGGGTCTTCAGAGTCACGACGAACGTTTGCACGCCGTTCACCAAGGTGCTGTCCGCGGGCAAAACCGCCTGACCATCGTTGCTGGTGAAGTCGACCGTGCCCGCATAGCCGGTGGCCACGTTGCCGTAAGCGTCGCGTGCGGCGACGGTCACATCGAAGGCCAGCCCGGCCGCGGCGCTCACGGGAGCCGATACGCTCAGGTGCGTGGCGGCCGCCGCCGACGTGGTGATGGCGGCGGTGCTGCCGGTGATCGAACCCGTCACCGTGTCGGTGGCCGTGACCGTCTGGCTGCCGGAGGTGAGCAAGGTGACGCTGAAGGTGCCGGCGCCATTGGTCAACGTGCTGTTGGCGGGCAGGGTGGCCGCGCCGTCGCTGCTGGAAAACTGCACGGTGCCGGCGTAGGCGGTGGCCGTGTTGCCGTAGGCGTCGAGCGCCGTGACCGTAATGTCGAATGAGCTGCCCGCCGTGGTGCTGGCCGGAGCGGTCAGCGAAAAATGGGTTGCCGTGCCGGCCACGGTGGCGATCGTGCCACTGGCACCGGCAATCGAGCCGGTGACGGTATCGGTGGCCGAGACCGTAAAGTTGCCGGCCGTCTTCAACGTCACGCTCAGCGTTTCCACGCCGGCGTTCCCGGAGCCGAAGCTGTAGTCGGCGGGCAGGGTCGCCGCCGCATCGGTGCTGGTGAAATGGACCGTGCCGGCGTAGCCGGTGGCGACATTGCCGTATTGGTCGAGCGCGGTCACCGTAATGTTGAAGGCCGTGCCGGCCGTGGCATTGGCCGGCGCACTGACGGAGATGTGCGTGGCGGCAGCCGCGGCGGTGGCAATCGTATTGCTGCTGCCGGCGATCGAGCCGCTGACCGTGTCGGTGGCCGTGATGGTCTGGCTTCCGGAGGTCTTCAAGGTGACGCTGAAGGTCCCCACGCCGCTGCTCAGTGTGCCGTTGGCGGGCAAGGCGGCGGCGGCGTCGCTGCTGGTGAAATGCACCGTGCCGCCGTAGCCGGTGGCCGTGTTGCCGAACTGGTCCAGGGCGGTCACCGTCACGTTGAACGCCGTGCCCGCCGTGGCAGTGGTCGGGGCGCTCACGGTAAAGTGTGCGGCCAATGCCGCCGACGTGGCAATGGTGCCGCTGGTGCCGGCGATCGAGCCGGTGCTGGTGTCGGTGGCCGTCACGGTCTGGTTGCCCGAGGTCTTGAGCGTCACGTTGAAGGTATGTGCGCCCGCATCGCCCGGCACGAACGTGTAGTTGGCGGGCAGGACCGCCTGAGCATCGCCGCTGGTCAAGGTCACCGTCCCGGTATAACCGGTGGCCGTGTTGCCGTAGGGGTCGAACGCGGTCACCGTCACGTTGAATGCCGTGCCGGCCGTGGCATTGGCCGGCGCGCTGACGGTAAAGTGCGAAGCTCCGGCGGGCGACGTGACGATCGCGGCACTGTTGCCGGTGATCGAGCCGGTCGCCGTGTCGGTGGCCGTGACCGTTTGGTTGCCCGCCGTCTTCAGCATCATGCTGAAGGTGGCCACACCGGCGTTGGCCGTTGAGAACGTATAGTTTGCGGGCAAAACGGCGGCGCCGTCGCTGCTGGTGAACTGGACCGTGCCAACGTAGCCGGTGGCCACATTGCCGGAAGCGTCCAGTGCGGTCACCGTCACGTTAAAGGCGCTGCCGGCAGTTGCGGTGGCCGACGCCCCCACGGCAAAGTGCGTCGCCGCGCTGGGCGCCACGGCGATCGCTCCGCTCGTGCCATCGATCGTTCCCGTAGTGGTGTCGGTGGCGGTCACCGTCTGATTGCCGGCCGTCTTGAGCGTGACGCCGAACGTGCCCACGCCGCTGGTCAGTGTGCTGTTGGCCGGCAACACCGCGCTGCCGTCGCTGCTGGTGAAATGCGCGGTGCCGGCGTAAGCGGTGACGGTGTTGCCGTAGCCGTCAAGTGCGGTCGCCGTGATGTTGAAGGCGTTTCCAGCGGTGGCCGCGGCGGGCCCGCTGACGGCGATGTGCGTGGCCGCCGCGGCGGCTACGGCCACGCTGCCGCTGGTGCCTGCGATCGTGGCAGTGACGGTATCGGTGGCGGTGACCGTTTGATTGCCCGCCGTCTTCAGCGTGACGCTGAATAGGTGGACTCCCGCGTCGCCGGCGACGAAGGTGTAGTTGGCGGGCAGTGCCGCCTGGCCGTCGCTGCTGGTGAAATGCACCGTGCCGGTGTACCCGGCAGCGGTGTTGCCGTAGGCATCGAAGGCGGTGACCGTGACGTCGAACGCCGAACCGGCGGTGGCGGTGGCCGGCGCGCTCACCGTAAAGTGTGTGGCCGTCGCGGCGGCCGCGGCGATGGTGCCGCTGTTTCCGGTGATCGAGCCGGTAACGGTATCGGTGGCGGCGATGGTCTGGTTGCCGGCCGTCTTCAGCGTGACGCTGAACGTGGCCACACCCGCGTTGCCCGCGCTGAAGGTGTAATCGGCCGGCAGCACGGCCGAGCCGTCGGTGCTGGTGAAGTGGATTTCGCCCGTATAGCTGGCGGCCGTGTTCCCATACTGGTCGAGCGCGGTGATGGTGACGGTGAACGGTGTGCCCGCCGTGACGTTGGCCGGCGCGCTGACTCCCAAGTGCGTGGCGCTGGTAACGGTCAAAATGCCGCCGCTGGTGCCGGCGATCGAGCCGGTCACGGTGTCGGTGGCGGTGATCGTCTGAGTGCCCGACTTCTTGAGCGTTACGCTGAACGTGCCGACGCCATTGGTCAGCGTGCTGTCGGCGGGTAGGACGGCGCTTGGATCGCTGCTGGTGAAGTGGACTGTGCCGGCATAATCGACGGCCGTGTTGCCGTAGGCGTCGAGCGCCGTGATCGTGACGCTGAACGGTACGCCGGCGGTGGCGCCGGACGGCGTGCCAACCTCAAGGTGCGTGGCGGCGGCGTTGCCGGTGACGACGCTCGCACTCGTGCCGGTGATCGAGCCGGTCAGGGTGTCGGTGGCGGCAATCGTCTGGCTGCCGCTCGTCTTGAGCGTCGCGCTGAACGTCTTGACTCCGGCATCGCCCGCGACAAACACGTAGTTGCCGGGCAAGGCGGCCGCGGCGTCGGTGCTGGCAAACGCGACCGTGCCGGTATAGCCGGTCGCCGTGTTGCCAAACTGGTCGAGTGCGGTCACCGTGAAGTTGAACGCCGTGCCGGCGGTGGCCGTGGCCGGCGCGACCACGGTGAAATGCGTGGCCGCGGCGGCATCGGTGGCTATGGCGCCGCTGGTGCCCGTGATCGTGCCCGTCACCGTGTCGGTGGCGGTGACGGTCTGGTTGCCGGAAGTCTTGAGTGTCACGCTGAACGTGTCGACGCCCGCGTTACCCGCGCCGAAGGTGTAGTCGCCCGGCAAGATCGCGGCGCCGTCGGTGCTGGTGAAGTGGACTGTGCCGACGTAGGCGGTGGCCGTGTTGCCGTAGGCATCGAGCGCCGTGACGGTGACGTTGAAGCTCGTTCCCGCCGTGGCGCTGGCCGGCGCGGTGACCGACAAGTGCGTCGCCGAAGCGGCCGCCACCGCGACGGAGCCGCTGGTTCCGGTGATCGTGCCCGTCACGGTATCGGTGGCCGTCACTGTTTTATTGCCCGACGTCTTGAGCGTCACGCTGAAGACGTGTGCGCTCGCGTCGCCGCCCACGAAGGTGTAGTTGCCGGGCAGCACCGCCTGGCCGTCGGTGCTGGTGAAGGTGACCGTGCCGGTATAGCCGGTGGCCAGGTTGCCGTAAGCGTCCTTGGCGGTGACCGTGACGTCGAACGACGTGCCGGCCGTGGCGGCGGCCGGCACGCTGACGCTCAGCGTGGTCGCCGAGGCAGCCGAAAGGGCAATCGCGCCGGTCGTTCCGGTGATCGTGACGGTCACGGTGTCGGTGGCCGTGACGGTCTGGTTGCCCGCCGTCTTGAGCGTAACACTGAGGGTGTGAACGCCGGCATCTCCACCGACAAACGTGTAATTGCTGGGCAGCACGGCCGCGCCATCGGTGCTGGTGAGTTGGACCGTTCCGGTGTAGCCGGTGGCCGTGTTGCCGTAAATGTCCTTGGCGGTAATCGTGACGTTGAACGAAGTGCCGGCCGTCTGACTGGCGCCGGCGATGACCGTCAAGGTTGTGGCCGAGGCGGCCGATACGTTTACGTCGCCACTGGTGCCGCTGATCGTGCCCGTCACCGTGTCGGTGGCGGTGACGGTCTGGTTGCCGGAAGTCTTGAGTGTCACACTGAACGTGTCGACGCCCGCGTTACCCGCGCCGAAGGTGTAGTCGCCCGGCAAGGTCGCGGCGCCGTCGGTGCTGGTGAAGTGGACTGTGCCGACGTAGGCGGTGGCCGTGTTGCCGTAGGCATCGAGCGCGGTGACGGTGACGTTGAAGCTCGTTCCCGCCGTGGCGCTGGCCGGCGCGGTGACCGACAAGTGCGTCGCCGAAGCGGCCGCGACCGCGACGGAGCCGCTGGTTCCGGTGATCGTGCCCGTCACGGTATCGGTGGCCGTCACTGTTTTATTGCCCGACGTCTTGAGCGTCACGCTGAAGACGTGTGCGCCCGCGTCGCCACCGACGAAGGTGTAGTTGCCGGGCAACACGGCCTGGCCGTCGGTGCTGGTGAAGGTGACCGTGCCAGTATAGGCGGTGGCCATGTTGCCGTAAGCGTCTTTGGCGGTGACCGTGACGTTGAACGACGCGCCGGCGGTGGCGGCGGCCGGCGCGCTGACGCTCAGCGTGGTCGCCGAGGCGGCCGAAACGGCAATCGCGCCGGTCGTTCCGGTGATGGTGCCGGTCACGGTGTCGGTGGCCGTGACCGTCTGGTCGCCGGCCGTTTTCAACGTCATGCTGAAAACATGCGCCCCGGCATCTCCACCGACATACGTGTAATTGCTGGGCAGCACGGCCGCGCCATCGGTGCTGGTGAGTTGGACCGTTCCGGTGTAGCCCGTAGCCGTATTTCCGTAAGCGTCCCGGGCGGTGACGGTGACATTGAACGACGTGCCGGCCGTCTGGCTGGCGCCGGCCGTGACCGATAACGTCGTGGCCGCGGCGGCCGAGACGGTCACGTTGCCGCTGGTGCCCGTGATCGTGCCCGTGACCGTGTCGGTCGCCGTGATGGTCTGGTTGCCGGCCGTTTTCAGCGTCACACTGAACGTTTGCGTGCCGGCATTACCGCCGCTGAAGGTGTAGTTGCCCGGCAGCACCGCGGCGCCGTCGCTGCTGGTGAACGTGACGGTGCCGAGATAGTCCGCGATCGTGTTGCCGTAGGCGTCCTGGGCCGTCACGGTGAGATTGTTGAAGGCCGTGCCGGCCGCCGCGGTGGCGGGAGCGCTCACCGCGAATTTCGAGATCGACGCCGTCGATACCGAAACGGCGCCGCTGGTGCCGGTGATCGAACCGGTCACGGTATCGGTCGCCGTGACTGTCCGGTTGCCGGCCGTCTTTAGCGTCACGCTGACGGTCTTGGTGCCGGCGTCGCCACTGACAAACGTGTAGTCGCCGGGAAACACGGCCTGGCCATCGGTGCCGGTGAAATGCACGGTCCCTGAATAACCGGTCGCGACGTTGCCGTAGGCGTCATAGGCCGTGACGGTGACGTTGAAGGCCGTGCCGGCCGTCGCGCTGGCCGGTGCGCTCACCGTCAATGTCGTCGCCGAGGCGGCGGCGACGGCGACGGTGCCGCTGGTACCGTTGATCGAGCCGGTGACGGTGTCGGTCGCGGTCACCGTCTGGTTCCCGGCGGTTTTCAGGGTCACGCTGAAGGTTTTGCTGCCGTTGTCGCCGGCCACGAACGTGTAGTCGGCTGGCAGCACGGCCTGGCCGTCGCTGCTCGTGAAGTGGACCGTACCGGTATAGCCGGCGTTGGTGTTGCCGTAGGCGTCTTTGGCCGCGACGGTAACGTTGAAGCTGGTGCCGGCCGTGGCGTTTGCCGGGGCGCTGACCGAAAGGTTCGTCACGGCCCCCGGCGAGGTGACGATCGTGCCACTCGTGCCGCTGATGCTGCCGGTGACCGTGTCGGTGGCGGTGACCGTCTGGTTGCCGGAGGTCTTTAGCGTGACGGTGAAACTATGGACGCCGTTGTCGCCGCTCACATACGTGTAATTGCTCGGCAACACGGCCTGGCCGTCGGTACTTGTGAAGTGGACGGTGCCGGTATAGCCCGTCGCCGTGTCGCCAGACGCGTCTTCGGCCGTGACCGTCACATTGAACGACGTGCCCGCCGTCGCGCTGGCCGGCGCGCTGACGACGTACTTCGAGGCCACGACGGCTGTCGCGATCGAGCTGGAAGTGCCGGTGACGGTGCTGTCATAGACATCGCTGGCGGTCACGGTCTGGTTGCCGACGGTTTTCAGCGTGACGCTAAAGGTGTGTACGCCGGCATCGGCGGTCGTGAAGGTGTAGTTGCCGGGCAGCACCGCGGCGCCGTCGGAGCTGGTGAAATGCACGGTGCCTGTATAACCGGCGTCGGTCGAGCTCGAGGCCGTTTCGGCGGTGACCGTAACATTAAACGCGGTGCCGACCGCGGCGTTGGCTGGCACGGAACTGAACACGAGATGCGTCGTCGGGTCGGCCCGATAGGTGGCGATACCCGCGGCGTATGGAGCTGACCAGTTTAATGTGCCGTTGGCGTTGTAGCCACCAGTCGAGGAAACAATCTCAAATTCCGGCTCGATGGTTACGTCGCCCGAACCGTTCGAAGTACTGACGCCTGCGGCTCCGTACCATCCGCTGCCCGCCGAAAACGAATCGCTGGTCGTACCGGTTTTTCCAACGGCGCCTTGCAGCAACTCGCTGGCTTGTGATGTCGTGGACGTGCTGCCGGAGGAGGGATTCGAGCTACTCCCCGTATTCGTGCTTGTCTTGTCTAGCGCCGTGGGGGCCAGCAAACCATCAAATTCGCCGGCCACCAACGCCTTGGCGGTCGTGGTGCTGGGAAACGAAACGGTGATCGTGCCACCGACCGGGATCTCCGCCACGCCGTTCGACGAAAAGATCAGTGTCCGGACATTTCCGGAGTTGTCGACGTCGACGTCCTTGGTGTACGCATTGCCGGCGCTGTCGGAGGCGGTCACGGTGCCACTGACGCCGGACATGGCCATGAGGATGAACACGCTGTGGCCCGCCCCCACCGCGGTGCTCACGGTCATGGACAGGCTGGTTTGCCCCGACTGCCACTGTGTGACAGACCCGATTTCTTGAATGCCGGTGATGGCCTTCAGCATCCGGCGATCTTCGAGCCACTCGAAGCCGAGGTTGTTCTTCTTGCGCCGCGCGCGGCGCGGCGCAGCCTTGCGCTTCTCGCGCGAGGCTGGACTGAACCAGCGTTCCCAGAACGTGGAAAACAACATTACAGCAGTATCAAAGGCATGCCGTGCCCGGTCGGCCCGCACAAAATGGATTCACGCTGCCCGAATCCGCTTCGCACCACCGAGCACGATATTTTAAGGTGGGGTAGCTACGCAAAAGTTATCGACCGCCCCAGTGGCGGTTCGCAACCACGCCGAAGCTTTTTCGGGTCGGCCCGACTTTATGAAGAACGCGGCCTGTGCCGAAAGCCGGGTTGAAGCCGGCGGACGGGGTTTTGTCGCCCTGCAAGACCGTGGAGGATAGCCTTGTGGGTTGCCCGTAGGGTGGGACCAGCGAGCTTGCGAGCGCCGGCCCACCGTAATCGACGGCGCCATCGCGGTGGGCCGGCGCTCGCAAGCTCGCTACGGCCAATTCGTGGCGGTCTTGATCCCGCACTCAACTTCGCGGCCTTTCATAGCCGATCTGACCGATAGGGAAAAGTTTGCCTATCGAGCAGCACCTGAATGCCAGCGACCGCGATCAAGCCGGCCTCCGCGATTGCTCCGCCGACGGAAACCGCGGCGCGCATTGGCCAGTGGCAACTCGTGCGAATGATTGGCGAGGGGCAGCTCTGCCGCGTCTATGCGGCCCGGCCGGTTTCGCAGGCCGCCGAGCGGGCCGCGGTCTATGCCCTCAAGGTGCTTTCCGATCGCTGGTCGGAAGATTCGGCGGCGATCGAAGTCTTGCGGCGCGAAGCGATCGTGGGCCGCACGCTCTCGCATCCCCATCTGGTGTCGGTGCTGTCGGCGCACGTGGCCGCGCCGCCGTATTTTCTGGTGATGCCGCTTTTGGAAGGCCTCGCGCTCTCGCAACGCCTGGCCGGCGGCGACCGCCTGAGCTTGCCGATGGCCCTTTGGATTGCCCGGCAGACGGCCGAAGCGCTCGACGCTCTGCACCAGGCCGGCTGGATGCACGCCGACGTCAAGCCGAGCAACCTGTTCCTTTCGCCCGACGGCCATGTGACGCTGCTCGATCTCGGCTTCGCTCGCCGGCCCGATGACACGACGAGCATCATCAATCGTTGCGTAACGGGCACGATGCACTACATCGCGCCGGAAATGATCACCTCGGCCTTGCGTCCGGACATTCGCAGCGACCTTTACAGCCTGGGAGCGACGCTCTACGAGCTGCTCACCGGACGGCCGCCCTTCGTCGCCCGCAGCTTGGAGCAGCTCGCCGACCTGCACCGGCAGGGCGAGCCGGAGCCGTTGCGGATGCTGACGCCGACCGTGCCCGCCACAGTGGCCCGCTTCGTGCATCAGATGCTGTCGAAGCAGCCGTTACGCCGCCCGCAGACGCCCACCGAGGTGATCGACCGGCTCGTGACGCTGGAAATCGAGACCTTCAATTTGCGGTAGGGCCGGACGGTAGGGCCGGACAGGGGCGGCCACGGCCGATCAAGCGAGCTATCCGAACGCGGCGCGCGTCCGCTCGACCAGCCGGTTGTCGGCCTCGCCCGATCCGCAAAGGCTGAACGCGCCCGCCGCCAGGTAGCGTCCGCGCCAGCCCGGCGAGATGTGGCCATAGTCTTCCAACAAAGCCGAGCTGAACTTGTAATCGTGCGGATCGTTGCCCTTGAAGAACACCAACAGCCGCGCGGCGTCGATGAACGCCTTGGCGTCTTCGTGGTCTTTCAAGTAGGCCAGGGTCTTTCGGGCGGCTGCCATGCGGTCGCCGCTGACATCGGCGAAAATCTCGCCCAGCGGATCGTTGGCGTCGGACACGGCAAGCGGCTCGATTTGTCGCAGATCAACCTCGGCCACTTTGCCTCGGCCTTGCATCGCGCCACGAAACAGCGCCACGAACGCCGCGCCTTGCAATAGCAATATGCGTCGCGTGGCGTCATCCGGGTTGGCCTGGAAGGCATAGTGCAGCGCGTTGGCCGAGGTGACCGCGTGCAGCGAAACGATGCCCGGCTGCCGCGGCAACAACTCGCCCGATCCGACCAGCACGGCGTCCCAAACCGATTGTGGCGCCACGCCGCGGTTGAGCATCTCGATCACCTGTTCGCAGGCCTCGTCGGGCGAACCGTTGTGCAGCGTGGTCAAAAGCTCGCCGGTGGCCTGGCCGTCGAGTTTGCCTTGTTGCCAGTCCGCGCGAAGCTTCTGCGACCGCTCGAGGTTTTCGCGGCCCGGCCGGTCGGCATCGAGATCGTTCTGGGCCGGGTTGCCGTCTTCGTGTTGCAACAGGGCGTAAGCCAGCGACCGCAGCACGGGTTCGGCGTACTGCCAGCCGATCGAATCGAGCGTGCGCCAGCTATTGGCGACGAAAATCGCCTTGTGGCCGATGGCCCGGAAATCGCGGCAGCCAAGGCGTGAAAACAACTCATAAACCTCAGCCGGCTTGGCGGTGCGCGCCAGTCCCGCGGCGGCGGCGTCGGCCTTGGCTTCGTCCCAATCGTTCATGGCCTCGATGAACATCGCCTTGGCCTTCGCGGCATCGGGCACGGCGCTTTCGTCGACGGGCCCCATGGTCCAGTCTTTCTTGCCGCGCTGTTCGTTTTCGCGGCGGTCTTGGGCCTGGGCGCTTTTGAAATAATCGAGAGCCCAGAAGATCGGCAGCCAACGGTGTTCCGGGGGTGACGAGAGGCTGGCCAGATGCGCCGAGTTGACGACCAGCACGGCATGGAACTTAAAGCCCACGCTGGGCCTCGGCTCGACGTTCCGCACGCCGGCCAGCAGCAGCGCGGCGAGCACCTCTTTGTAGCTCGTGCCGCCTCGAATGCGGCCGGCCAACTCTTCGAGCAACCGCTCGCGGGGCGTCTCTTCCAGCAGCCTCACCAGCGGCCCGATGTCGGGCGACAACGGCACCACGCTCGGCTCGGACTTGGCTTCTTCCGCCGAGACCGCCGGCAGCCGGGCGAGAAAGCCGAACTCGGAAAGCCCCGACAAAGCCCCGCCCGCCAACGCCGCTTCGATAAACCGCCTGCGCGATTGCTTCGACATGACTGGTCCTCCAGATTGCTTAAGGGAGTGCGCTGCCCACGACGGTTCATTGTACGATCGGCCTCCATCGCGGGCGATAGAGCCATCAAACGTATCCCGGAACATCCGCCTTCTCCGAGGTAATCATTGCTGCTGCACCATGGCCGAAACAACCTGGCGCGCGGCCTCCGGGAATACGACGATCAACGGATGATCGTCCGCGGGTTTCCAATCTTTGATGCATTCTGAAAGGAGATCCAAGTAAACCCACAAGTCATCTGCGCCGAGTTGCGGCAATTCCGAGTGCAGAATGACCACGCGACGCTGCTTAATCCAAGACAGGTCTCGAAGGCAGTCGAAAAGTGCGTCCCAGTTCTCACCGAAATAGTCGGGCAATCGCAATTCGTGGCGCAAGATACTGAACAACTTCGCGCGCGTACGAATGCCTGAGCCGACGTGAGCGATCAGGTCATCGCCCACGTTCAACTGTAAAGGGCGACTGTCAAAGGATAACTCCGAGAGGACGGACTCCATTGTAAATCTCCTTCATTTGACCCGCATGAATGTCTTGTAATGGTCACTCGTGCAATATACTTCCCCACCCTGCCCAACGACTACCCTTTGACCTCCGGGCCCGCTCGCGCCAGGTGTCAGATGTACATATTCTCGGTCATAGCCACGCGGTTGGCCTGGTAGCAGTCCTTCGCGATTGCCGAACACCGACCCGTCATTGCGATGCGGGAACTTTTCGCCCTTGGCGATCCGCTCCAGAGTGCCTTGCAACTCTGGATGTTCCGGCAATGAAAGGTCTATCGCCGGATTTGGCGTCTTCGCGTCGGCGGCCGGTTTCTTCTTGGGCGGTAGTTCCGACTTCTTGGGCGGCGGTTCCGACTGCTCCGGTGGAGGCGCTTCTTCACCTTTCGGCCGTGGTTTCCCCTTCAACTTTACGCGGCTCGCTCTTCGAAGCAGCTCGAAGAATGCGATCACGCCGACGATGGCGATGGCCCGCGCCAGATGCTCGGCGCCTTCGTCGATTTCCTTCTCGGTGCCGGCCGTGGAGATCACCACCAGAAAATTTCCGAGTTCCAAGGAGAACGGCAGGATTGCCGTGCCGAGAGAACTCCAGTTAGGGCCAGCCCACCGCAGTAATTATCACCCCTGGCAGCAGAAAGTTGCTCGAAATTCGCGTCGCGCCCCAAACAGTTCGGCGAGACATTTTCTGCGCCCCGGGCCGGCGGGCGGGCCAGAAAGCCGAATTCTGAAAGCTCCGACAAAGCTCCGCCCGCCAACGCCGCTTCGATAAAACGTCTGCGCGATTGCTTCGACATGACTGGACCTCCAGTTTGCTTGAGGGAGTGCGCTGCGCCCGATGCTTTATTGTACGGCAGGCCTCCGCCGCAGGCGACGGAGCGACGATCCGGGCCGAGCCGCGTACAGGAACACAGCCAACTTAATCGACAGTGGCCTGCGCCGGCTGGTGTTTGACGCCGAGCGCGGTACCGATTACGGCAAAAAGCTGAGCGGTATCGTAAGACTGATGTTACCGCGGACATCGGTTTGCGTATTCGTGCGGCCCGAAAACATGGGATTGGGTTGTGTGGTTTGCTTGATGCCCGCCGACGCGGCGATGTCGAGGGGAACGGAGCCGATGCGGGTCTTGTAATCAAGCGTGCCGCTGACGCCCTTGGTTTCCTTTTGCCGGTCTTTTTCGAAATCGGCTACAAGGCCAACGTTGAGCCCGTCGGCATTGCGTTGGATTCCCAGCGAGAGCGAATATTTGTCGGCCAGCGGGTCGGCATGGGCGGTGGCGGGCAGCGTCCATTGGCCGATTGGTATCTTGGTCTGCAACGCGCCTTGCAACGTCGTCAGCTTCCCGTCGGTCACGTGAACGGTGACGCTAAAGTCGGTGTTCGGGAGCGGTTTCCATTTGCCGGTATCGACATAGGTCTTCAGGCCCAGATCGCGCGTCGAGGGCTTGAAGACGGGGTTGGCGGAGCCGAGCTTAAGCTGACCGAGGCTGATGGTGGGCAGGGCGTCCTTGGCCAGCGAGGTGGCCCAGTCGGCCGGAGTGTCGCCCGTCTTTGTCAAATACATCACCGTGGCGCCTCCCACGGCCAGCCCGGAGGCGACGACGATCAAGAGCGCCTTGTGTTCGTCGATCCAGACGCCGACGACCGATTTTTCGTAGGCGCATTTCAGGTCATTGAGGCTGTTTTGCACGCGCTGGTACTGCCCGGTGTTCTTCACCTGGGAGACAAGTTGCTTGCTTCCCGCATCGGTCGCCGCTTTGCCCAGCGCGGAGCCCAACTGGTTGGCGGCATCGTTGGCGCTGGGCAATTTCCCCTGCTGCTGCTCCTGCAGAAACGCCTTACCCTGCTTGTCGAGGGCGTCCTTGATCGCCTTTTGAACGTCATCGCTTTGGAGCACCTTGACGATTTGCGCCGGCCCGTTTTTCGCCTCGTAATCAACCAGATCGAACGCCAACGCGACCGTTTCGACTGCCGAACCGGGTAGATCGGTGCATGTGTTTCCCATTTGCAAGAACTCCAGTTAGGGCCAGCCCGCCGCAGTGATTATCACTCCTGGCAGCAGAAAGTTGCCCGAAATTCGCGCCGCGCCACAAACATTTCGGCGAGCCCGTTCCTGCGGCGCGGGCCGGCGGCCGGGCCAGAAAGCCAAACGCGGAAAGCCCCGACAAGGCCACGCCCGCCAACGCCGTTTCGATAAACCGTCTGAGAGATGGCTTCGACATGACGGGTCACCGCCTAATGACCACGCTTACTCGGCGTTCATGTCAATACCCGGTGTAATGCCGGCTCCGTCCCTCCCGTCAGGATCGAAACCCGGTGGGATGCCCTCAGCCATACTTCGGGGCACATGCATCGTGTGACCATCTAAAGGACTTCTCACATCAATCATGGGTTCGATGGGTTCCGTTTCACCGCGGGGACGGCGGTAATACTCTCGCAAGGCGCGCACAAACTCTTGTACCTCCGTGCCAGCGAGCTCCTTGTTTGCGTCAAGACTCTCTGCGAACCCCCGGAGCCGCTCAAGCGTTGACTCGTCCGTGGAGGAGTCGGAGGGAGGCCCCACCGTCGTTTGTTGCTGGAGGAGCCCTTCCCCCCAATGTTCCCCCCAATAACCGGTCACAAAACCAGGCGGGCGCGATCGCGAATCTGGCGGAGGCAGGCGCGGCCCGAAGCCAAAAGTCTTCGCGTAGCGTGCCGCGATGGACTTGTGAAACAGCGCCTGTAGCGTGGGCGTCATTGGGAGTGCATACCCCGCGTCCCAGGCGACGGTTATCAGATCCGGGATCGAATCATCGGAAACGCCGCCGCGCCTCAGTTCCTTGATGACAAAGTCGGTCCACTTGGGATCGGTAGACGTACGATGAGCGTGAATGCGGTAAAGAGTCACGCCGAGAACGTAGACCGGATCCTCATGACAGACACCGGCATTATCGAAAACGCCCATTCCTTTTCTCCGTGCAATCAACCTATCAGAACCGTTGGGCATCCAAGCACAATCACTCCCCCGTGTGCCGTCATGTCGCCCAAGCGCGCGGCGGGCTGGCCGCCGATCAGCACGGTGAAGCTTCCCAAGGCAATCACGTCGGGCGGACCGACGCAAACGGCCATGTCGCCCACCCGGGCCGCCGGTAGTCCGCCGATCAACACCGTCGGTGCGCCCGGCGCGGCAATCGGGCCGCCCACGTGCGGCACAATGCCCGTCACCATCGGGCAAACGTGCATGTCCGTCAGTCGTGCGGCAGGTTGTCCCATCGTGAATCCGCTCCTTTCAAGCGTTCTTGCCGGGCATCACAACGTCCGTACCCGGCGCGGCCCAGGGCGCCACTG
Source organism: Pirellulales bacterium (assembly GCA_035533075.1). NCBI lineage: Bacteria > Pseudomonadati > Planctomycetota > Planctomycetia > Pirellulales > Pirellulales bacterium. Next base: position 30,619 of record DATLUO010000167.1, read on the forward strand.
CCGGCAGTCCCGCGCCGCTGATCTCGAATAAGTGTCCGCGCGCGTCATGCCTCAAATGGTAGCCGTGGTTGCCAATCCTGATCGTGTAGTGGTTCGTCTGATCTTTTTCACTCGTGTGCGAACCCGCCTGGACGACCCACTCCTCGTCGGCCATCATCGCCAGCAGCTTGTTGCTGTTGACGCGGACGGCAACGTGGCGGTGAAAACGGCTCCCCTCCACCAACAAGTCGACGACGCCGTCGACGCTCGGACGCCGATCGCCGAAGCAATTGCCGTAAAGCGACCCATTACGCCGCGCCGCTTGAATGATCTTTTGATCTACCATCCGCAGGTTTCCGCATCACGGATCCATCTTTAAAAGCACTGGCCGCGTCGCCCGCTGGTGAGCGAATCGAACTATGCCTTCTCAAATCATTTCCATACGTCTTGGCCGCTGGCCACGGCGATGCCTTGTTCCAAAAAACGCGGGTACTTCTCTTCGGCCTTCTCGGGCTGGCTGACGACCGCCGCCATGAGCACGGCGCCCGCCACGGTGCGGGCGGTCAGGTCGTCGGCGGGCGGAACGACCGGCACATCGGGCGGCGCCAAACTGCCGCCGCTGAAGAACACCGCCAGCGCGACGCAGCCCGCCGGGGTTTTCAACTGGGCCTTCTCCGACGCGGCCATCGCCGCGCGGCGCAGCTCCTCGCTGGGCTGAGCACACCAACGCTCAGTCACTTCCAGCGCCGATTGCTGCTCCGGCGTCGATGCGGCGCCGGCCACCAAGCGGGCGCAGCGGGCGGCCCACCAGATCGCTTCGCGCTTGGGCAACGCGTAGGCTAAAAAGCGGACCGCGTCGAGGAACTGCCGCTCGCCGATGAGCCGTTCCAGGAACGCCGCGGGCGCGATGCCCTCGCGCGGCAGCAGCTTGGCCTGCTCGCCCAGTTCAAACCGGGCGCAGATCTCCGCGGCCGTCTTGGCTTCGACTTTATTGAGCGGTGGAGGGGCCATAAGCAGATTCCGGGATTTCGTTAACGATTTGAAACCTTGCTCGGATTCTCTTCAGCGCGTCTTCGTCGTCGCTCAACACATCGAAGCCCGAGCTGTCAACGGCATAGATGACCAGCCAGGGCGTTTTGGCCGTCCCACGAAACGCTCGAAATTCTCCCTCGATTACCTGCGAGACGTTTCCCGCGAGCGCTGATAACATCTTGCCGTCGATGGTCCGTCGTTCCGCCGAAAGCTGCTGCAACCTTTCAGCATCGCCGCCGCCCAAAGCTTCGACGTGTGATAGGCTCCAAGTGCTCTCATCCGCCGCGCCTCCCAACGCGGCCAGAATGTCGACGAGGTCGAAGCTCAGTACGTGACGTTGATCGAAATCAGCAATGGAGACGCCGCGCATAAAAACTCTCTGATTGAATGATACAGGCAATGTCGTCACGGGGAAAGATTTTCAGGGCCTCCTCGTTTAAGGCCGGATTTGGGCCCAAGCTGAGGATCGTTTGCAAAAAACCGATGTTGATGCGGCGGTCCGGGGTGCCCAGCTCTGGGCACCCCGGTTGGATAAGTCGGGTTTGTGAAGTCGATATCGCGCACCGGATTCCCCGTAGCGTCAAATTCACGTGCTTGGTAGGTTCGTTGGTTCACCAAATCCATCCGCAATCGTGAGTGCGGCCCGGTCGCGCGCGGATCCGGCCCGGAGATTCTCGGCGGTTGTTGGCCTTCGAAGACTTTGGTGCCATCGGCGTAAATCGACCGAATACGTGCCGCCGTCGTCACTCGTTTGTCGTCCTCCTGTTTATTTTCACCCGATCATCGTAATCCCGCCCTGAATCTGTGTCATCGCGCTGCCCTGCACCTGCGTCATCATTCCTTTCACCGCCGTCTGGATCTGCCCTTCGACGCTGACCATCATCCCCTTGATGGTCACCCCCATCTGGTCGATCGTAATGCTGTTCTGGCCCACTTTGAGCGTGATCGACTGCATGGCCTCGGTCGAGCTGGCGCCCAGATCGAGCTTGGTCGTTTGGTTGCCCATCTTGATGGCCAACGAGTCGTTGCCCATGCTGATCACGACCGCGCGGTTCCCCTGCTTGATATTGTGGGTGTCGTTGCCGGTATCGACATTGACTAAGCGGTTCCCCTGCTTGACGTTGTGGGTGTCGTTTCCTTGATCGACGTTGATCGTGCGGTTTCCCTGTTTGATCGTCACCAACTCGTTGCCGGTCTGCACCGTCTCGGTGCGGTTGTGATAGACGTCGATCGTCTGGCTGCCGTCCTTGGCGTTTCCGGCGCCGGCGCCCACTTTGAGCGAGTGGTTGTTCCAGATTTCGACCGTGCGGCTGCCGTCTTGGGTGTATTGCGTATCGCTGGTGCCGACCTTGAGCGTGTCGTTGTTCTCGACCACGCAGTTGAAGTCTTTCTCGGCGTGGAAGTAGACTTCCTCCGAGCCTTTTTTGTCTTCGAATCGCAGCTCGTTGAAGTTGTTGCTCTGGCCCTGGAGAGTGCTGCGCGACAGGATGCCACTTTGCGTCTTGTTGTCGGGCAAGGTGTAGGGCGGCATCATGTCGGCGTTGTAGACGCTGCCGACAATGATCGGCTGGTCGGGGTCGCCCTCCTGAAAGGCGACCAGCACCTCCTGACCGACGCGGGGAATATGCACCGCGCCCCATTGCTTGCCCGCCCAGATCGAGCCTACCCGCACCCAGCACGAGCTTTGAGCGTCGTTCTTCCCCTCGCGGTCCCAGTGGAATTGCACCTTCACACGGCCGTACTTGTCGGTGAAAATCTCGTCGCCCGGCTGGCCGACCACGACCGCGGTTTGTGTGCCGTTGATGACCGGCTTGGGCGTCCTGCGCCGCGGGCGAAACGGCAACGCCGACGGGATGCAGGTGAACGAATTGTGGTAGCGGAAGCCCTCCCCGGAACCGCTGCGGTAGTTGGCCGGCAAGTGGGCCGAGTGCTGCACGCCGGTGACCACGTATTGTCCGTCGGCCGAAAAATGCCGTTCGAGCGAGAACTTATAACCGCTGGTCCACTGCCGGCAACCGCTGGCGGCGTGGATCAAAAGGCTCTGCAAGGCTTCTTCCTGCATGCGTAGCTCGACGGTCCGCTTGTTGTCTTGAAAAATCTTCTGCACGTCGCTGGCCCGGTCGCCGCCGCCGGGGTCGATGCCGTCGAATCGCTGGGCATATTCGCCCGGATAGTCAAAAAGCTCCAGCTTGTCGTTGCCGCCCACTTTGAGCTTGTGGGTGGTTTTGCCCACCGCCACGCTTTCCTGGATCGTTTTATCGGCCTCCACGTGTTTGTGCGGCAACTCAAAACAATGGTCCCAGAGCGTGTATTTGCCGCTCCGCAGTTGCTGCGACTTTTCCCACTCGTGAACGCGGTCTTCTTTCCGCAAATGGCCGGCGTCGACGACGTCAAAGATCACCTTGTTCTTGACGGGCATATCCGGATGGCTTTGCGGCGTGTTGGCCACGACCATCGTGTGCCCGTTGGACGTGTGCTTGAAAAAATAGTAGATGCCCTCTTCTTCCATCAAACGGCTGGCGAAGTTGAAATCGGTCTCGCGGTATTGCACGCAATAGTCGCGGGGCTGGAAGGTGCCTTGGAGCTCGTAGCTCACGTCGAGTCCCGTGAGCACGGCCTTGAGGATGTCGGGCACCGATTTCTGCTGGAAAGTGCGGCTTTGGGCCTTGTGCGTCAGCAGCCAGAACTGCGGCACCATTTCCAGGCGATAGGCGGTGAACACGGCATCGCGGCCAGCCTGGCTGAGACGGCTGCAGATGCCCGAAAAGTAACGCGACTCGCCGCTGGGCAGCGCGAGCTGCACCGAGGTCTTCTGCCCCAGCAGCTTGTCGAATTCGACTTCGGTCTTGTTCTCAGCCAGCAGGTCGAGGTGAAAGCTGAACAGGCGAGAGAGGGCCTCGCTGCCCGACAATCCGACCAAGAGCAGCTTGTCTTTGCCCAGGGGGGTGGTGACCGACATGGGCCGGTTCGCTTGGCTATACGTAACGGTGGACATTATGTCTCCTCGTGGGCGCGGCGGGTCAACACGGGCCGCGCAAGCTGATTATCGAAGCGGGGCGGACCGGGTTGCGTGAATTCTTCTCAACGACCACCGCGTACGGTTTATGATTCGACGTAGTCGATGCGAAACGGCTTGTTGGTGATGAACACGACCGTGACATCGCCCTCGGCACTGGCCCCATGTTCCATGATCTGGCCTTCAGGAAACCAGACGAAGCTTCCAGGGCCGTAGCTTCCCTGGTGCGTGACCAGCGTCCCTTCGAGCACATACATGCCGTGACCGCAGGGGTGTGTATGGCTGGGATTGATCGTGCCGGCCGGATATCGCACCAGGCGGACCAGCATGCCCGTCTCTGGGTCGCTGAACAGCTCCTTGCGGAAGATGGCGGCGCCCACGTGCTCGTTAAAACGCTCCTCCCAGGGAATCGCATTGGCGTCTACGTGCAGCACGGAATGATGGTCATTCATGCCGCTCAGTTTGCCGCGCCGGCGGAGTCGGTGCAAGCCTTCGTGCTTCCTGCAGCATATTGCAAAAGAGAGCCCCCTGGCCGATGGCGTCGTCCAAGGCCACGTGCGTGTGGGGCAGCTCGTCGAACCAACGCTTGGGCATGTTCCTTTTCGTCGAGTTGCGATAGCCGCGGCCGAGCAGCGCCATGGCGAAGGTTTTGATGTCCAGAGCCGAGTGCGAGAAGGGGCTCTCGCCGGTAAAGCGGATCAAATACCAATAGACGAACATGAAGTCGTAAGCAGCCGGATAGGCGACGAATACCGGTTTGCCGGGCAACGAACGCACCCACTGCAAATAGTCGTGCATCGCCCGCTCGGGCGGTTGGGCGTCGCGCCGGCACGCCGCCCAGGCCTCCGGCTGCGACTGCCACCAGGCGGCGGTGCGCGGGTCGGGCTTCGCGTCGGGCAACGTCTCCAGATTGCGGCTGAAGGTGCTCACCAGCGTCTTGTCGGCGGTAAAGGCGGCCGAGGCAAAGCTGAGCATGGAGTGCGGGCCCGGAATCGGGCCATCGGCCTCGATATCGGTGCTGACGTAAATCTCTTGCGACATGGCGCTATTGCCGCCCGGCCGCGATGTCGTAGCAGAGAATGTGGTCTTGCTCGCGTAGGAAGAGCTTGCCGCCGGCGATCACCGGATGGGCCCAGCTCGGCCGTTCGCCGCTGCCGGGCACGGTAAATGAGCCGACTTCCTCGTACTGCTCCGAATCGGCTTTCACCAGCGACATCTGGCCGTTGGCGAAGTGAATGTAGAGGCAACCGTCGGCGGCGGCGATGGCGGCCGAGCCTTGCCCCGATCCGCGCTGCTGCGGCCACTTGTTGTCGCCGGTCATCAACTCGGCGCAGAACAGAGCGTTGGAATCTTCCTTGCCGCCGTAGAGATAATCGCCCACGAGCACCACGCCGCCGTGCTTACTGCCCAAGTCCTTCTTGAGCGGATAGACCTCTTCGACTTTGACCTCTTCATCCGCTTGCGGCACCTGCCGCAACAGCGCGCCGCCGCGGCCGTAGCCGGCCGTAAAGAACACCAGGTCGTCGCGCGCGATCGGCGTGGGAATGACCGCGGTCGTCTTTTCGATGTCGTAGGTCCAAAGCAGCTTGCCGTCGTTGGCCCGAACTCCCAAAGGTCCGCTGGCCGTCGTCTGCACGTAGACCGGCGTGGAACCGATTTTCGAGGGCACGATCGAGGCGTGTCCCGCGCCGCGGTCGCCGGGCCGCGAGGTCTTCCAGATCAACTCGCCGTTGGTCTTGTTCAGCGCGACCATCGTCGCCGTCTCGCCGCCGGGCGTGCAGATCAGCCGGTCGCCGTCGATGAGCACCGACTCGCTGTAGCCCCAACCGTCGCCCTTTTTGCCGCCGAAGTCCTTCTGCATGTTTTTCCGCCAATGTTCGCTGCCCGACGCGGCGTCGCAACAGACCAATTCGCCTTGCGCGGTCAGGGCAAAGACGCGGTTGCCGTCGACAGTGGGAGTCGATCGGGAGCTTTGCCAGTTCGGCTGGCCCTTGTCCCAGGGGGCGCCGGTCTTCCGTTGCCAGAGCGGCTTGCCCGTGGCTCGGTCGAAGGCCAGCAGGTATTCGTCCTCGTCGGCGGCAATCGAAGTCGTATCGCCGAGCGTGTAGATGCGGTCGCCCACGACGGCCAGACTGGCGTATCCGCGGCCGGTTCCCGCCACGTCCCAGACCAGCGGCGGCCCGCCGTCGGGCCACTTCTGCAACAGCCCGGTTTCGGTCGAAACGGCGCTGCGGTCGGGGCCGCGAAACGACGGCCAGTCGCGGGCAAGAGCGACCGTCAGTGTGCCAATCAAGGCAGTCGAGACGCAGAAGAAGAGGATCACGTGAAAGCGGAAGACACGCATAGGGGTACTCGTAGAGCGGGGTAGAGCCTGTTGGGGTGGTTGGCCTGACGGTGGGATCGCCTGACCGGTGGGAGCCGGACAGTGCGACGGCTCTATTTTCCCGGCTTTCGATGGTTTTGCAAGTCAAAGGGTTCAGGGTTCAGGGTTCAGGGTTCAGGAATACTTGGATTGACCTTGCCTGACGCCTGACGCCTCAAATCGGTGGGCCTGCGCTCGCTAGCTCGCTTGCCCCACCTTACGGCCCCAACGGATTACAGCAGATTCCTTTGGCTTGCCGCCTGGCTGGAGGAACCCGCCATGATGGCCTGTAGATAGGGGTTCATCGTCTGCGCCCAGACCTCGTAGCCCGCCGCGTTCGGATGCACGAGGTACTGCTGGAAGAGCGCGGCGTTGATGGTCCCATCGGCGCGGGTGAAGGCGGGACCCATGTCGAGATAGAAAACGTTCTGGCCGTCGGCCAGTTGCTGAATCAACTGATTGGTGGCAGTGATTTCCTGGCGGAACGAGCTGTCGGGCGACGTTTCCAGGGCCGGCAAGATGCCCAGCACCAGGATCATCGTGTCCGGCAGCATGTCGCGCAGCGTCGCGACAATCGACGCCACGCCGGTGGCCACGTCTTGCGGACTGTCGCCGAACGCCAGATTGTTGATGCCGATCATCAGGACGACGACTTTGGGAGAGTTCTCGCCCAAGTTGCCGTGCTCGATCCGCCAGAGCACGTTCTCCGTTCGGTCGCCGCCGACGCCCGCGTTAAGCGCGTTCAGGCCGGCGTAGTTCTGCGCCCAGACGGTCGCGCCCGCGTTCTGCCAATAGGCGGTGATCGAGTCGCCGAGGAACACGACCTGCGAATTGTCCTTTGCGGCATGGGCGTCGATGTTGGCGTTTTCGCTCTGCCACAACGAAGTGGGCACCGGTTCGGGCACGACCGTGGGCGGCACCCCGGTTTTCTGTTGGTAGTACTGGTTCGCGTCCATCAATTGCATCACCAGCGATTCGTCGGTCGTCTGTCCGGCGCCAAGTTGCGCCGCCCAATAGCTCACGCTGGCGTCGTCGGGCGTCGCGCCCCAGTAATGGAGGTAGTCGTTTCGCACGACCTGGTCTTCGCGCTCCGTGCTGTCGGCCAGTTCGAGCGCCAGAGCACTGCGCGAAACGCCGGAGGTGAGCTGGTTTGTCGCCCATTGCAGGCCGCCGGCATCGACGGGCCGGCCCAGCAGCGCTTGATAGGCCGCGCCGATCCAGGCCGCGTCGTTGCCGCCGGCGCGAGCATAGAACTCGTCGCTGCCGACCAGCGCAGCGGCCAAATCCTCATCACGCAGCCCCGCGTGCAGCTCGTCGATCCAGAAATTGAGGCTGGCGCTGTCCACCGTCCGGCCCAGATACTGCTGGTAGGCCGCGGTCACCAGATGGGAGGCGTATTCGTTACTGTCGACAACCACCGCGGGAAGCCAGTCGCGGGCCTGCCCGGCATTCAATTGCTGAACGGCGCCGTTCAGCGCCGCGGAGTCGGCCGGCCGTCCCAGGGCGTCCTGATAAGCCGCATTGACGAATGCGGCGTTGTAAGGCGTGGCGTCGAGAACGACGGGGGCCTGCGAGGACAGGACTTCGCGCGGTTCCAGGGCTTCGAAGCGTTGGCCCGCGCACAGGGGCCGCCGCGCGTTTTGGCCGAAGCAACTCCGTTTGCCGCGTTGCGATGTGGGCAAAGTTTTTCACCTTCCACAAAGGGTTGTGCGATGGCGACCGCATGCTAACGATCGGCCAGCGGCGCCGACATTCTTGGAACATCGAGCGTAGCGGCCAATCGTGCCGAGGTTGGCGAAAGTAACGATCGGGGCAAGAGTGCTAGTCATACGGGCCGATTGCCCGTAAGGTGGGGCAAGCCAGCTTGCGAGCGGCGGCCCACCTTACGACTGCGGCATAAAACCGGGATAACGTCCAGAACGCCAGAAGCGAATGAACCCTCAGTCTCACGAGTGACCTGGTGCTGAAACGGGTGGACAATTGGTGGCGACGGCCGGGCGGATTTCGCGAAACGCTGGCGGTCGCGCTGCCGCTGATCGCCTCGACCGTTTCCTGGACCATCATGATCTTCACCGACCGGGTGTTTCTGGCCTGGCACTCGCACGATGCGGTGGCCGCGGCCCTGCCCGCCGGCAACATCGCCTTCACGCTGATCTGTTTTCCACTGGGCATCGCGTCCTACGTGAATACCTTCGTGGCCCAATACCATGGGGCCGGCCGGCCGCGGCGGATCGGCCCCGCCGTCTGGCAGGCCCTGTTCATCGGGCTGGTCACCGCGCCCCTGGCGATGGCCACCATTCCGCTGGCGCCGAAGATTTTCGCGGCGATGGGGCACGATCCGCACGTGGCCCGCTATGAGGTCGAATACTACCAGGCCCTTTGTTGGGGCGAATCGACGCTGGTGCTCGTCGCCGCGCTATCGGCGTTCTTCACCGGCCGTGGATGCATGCGCACGGTGATGGTCGTCGATTCCAGCGCCGCCGCACTGAACATCCTGCTCGATTATCTGTGGATCTTCGGCCATGCCGGCTTTCCGGCCTTGGGACCGGCCGGCGCCGCCTGGGCCACGACCGTGGCCACCTGGCTGCGGCTGGCCACGTATCTGGTCCTGTGGTGGCGACCGCCGTTGCGACGGACATTCCATACCTTATCGGGCTGGCGCTTCGACCGCGAACTGTTCGGCCGCTTGATTTGGTTCGGCTTCCCCAACGGCCTGCAATATCTGTTCGAGATGGGGGCGTTCAGTGTGTTTCTGGTGCTGGTCGGGCAAATGGGCAAACGGGAACTGGCCGCCTCCAACCTGTCGTTCAACCTGAATTCCTTCGCCTTCATGCCGATTCTGGGCATCGGGCTGGCGGCCAGCACGCTCGTCGGCCAGCACCTGGGCGAAGACCGCCCCAAGCTGGCCGAGCGTTCTACCTGGTCGGCCTTCACGTTGGGAGGCGGCCTGATGGCGGTGGTCGCCAGCTTGTACCTGTTCGCGCCTGACTGGCTGCTGTACGCCTACAGCATCAACAGCGACCCGGCCGAGTTCGCCGAGCTACAGAGCCTGGCGGAGGTGTTGCTGCGGTTCGTCGCGTTCTATTGCCTGTTCGACGCCATGAACATTATTTTCTCCGGTGCGTTGAAGGGGGCCGGCGACACGGGCTTTGTGCTGGTGACGACGCTCTCGATTTCGCTGGTGGTCGCCGCCGCCACTTGGATCGGCGTGAAGTGGTTCGACTTGGGCCTCTACTGGTGTTGGAGTGTGGTCAGCGCGTGGGTCTTTCTGCTTGGCGTTGTCTTCTTGTTGCGGTTCCTCTATGGGCCGTGGCGCGGCATGCGCGTGATCGAGAAAGCAAACGACGCTGAACTGGTGGAGGCGGCCAACGTCGGGTGATTTTGGATTTTCGATTTTGGATTTTGGATTGCCAGTTCCGGCGGGCCGTCGGAGGAGTTGGCTCCGCAACTTCACGATCGGCTCAATCGTGACGTTTCACATCGAGCGGCGGATGCCCACGAGCAACGGCGGGCGAGCGGTGATTCGCCCGGAGTTGCTTCGCGCAGCGTAAGGCGGGTAGAGTATCGGTGTCGTGCTTCGCCTGTGCTTCGCCTTTGCACAACCATCAGGGACCGTTGCCATGAATCGACTGCGCTTGGCCACTTCCGTCAGAGGCGTGCTGCTGCTGTCGGCCTACCTTGGTATCTGCGGAGGGGCGTCACGCGGCGAGGAGCCGGCGGAGACGCCGCCGACCGACGCGGAGAAAACTCATCTCCGCGCGGCTGAGAAGCACGTGCGTGGGCTGGAGCTGCGACGTCGCGATGCGATCGGCTTGATCGACCGGCCGCTGTCGTCGTTTGGCGATCCGGCGCGAATGCACCAGCGCGGCTCGTTCTGGGCCTGGGGGCGAACCGGCCGTCCCGCCGTATTTCTGGAGCTGTGGCAGGACGCCGATCAGCCCGAACTTTGGCGCCACTCGGTTACGCTCAGCTCGGCTGAGCGATTATCGCTGAATGCCGGGCCTTCGGGACGCTGGACGCCTCCGCCAGCGCCGCTGGAAACGCCGCTCATCGCCGATGGCCCCGCGCCCGCGAAAGAAGAAATAGCGCGGCTGCGGCAGGCCAAACAGCAGGCGCGCCGCTTTACGGCGCACGAATTCTGGGATCCGGACAACTCGCGCTTCGAGCTTCGGCTGTTGACCCAACCCGTGCATCGCTACAGCGACGCTAAGATGCGCCTGCAAGACGCGGCCGTCTTCATCCTGGCCCACGGCACGAATCCGGAGGTGGTGTTATTGATCGAGGCG
>DATLUO010000168.1 GCA_035533075.1 Pirellulales bacterium
CCGGTGGCGATCGGCTTGCGCAAATTTGCGGAGGCCGATGAAACACGAGGTTTTTGCCCATCCGTTGACCTGATGGAGGGTTTTTTGGCGGCTGCTCAAATGATGTGCATAGTGGTCATCTGGCTGTCTGTTCTTTGAGCAATTCTTTTGTCCGTGCGGCGAAGCAGCGTCGCCGGCGTTCGTCGAGCTGCGTTGAGAAGCCGAAAAGATGCGGTCCCAAGCCAACGGCGCGGTAGAACGACGGAAACGATGCGGAGGAACGCCCGCCGCAGATCCATGCCAAGCTAGCCGCGAGATAGAACACAAGGATGGCGAGTGTCAGCCGTGCCGAAGAATGAGCGGCTGCCTAGCGCGACCGCCGAATGCCGCCCCCCCGCGCACGGTGTATATAAATTTGCACACACCGGCGAAACACGAGGTTTTTGCCTATCACGCGGTGTGAGTCGAAAAAATTCGGTCGCAAGCCAAGGGCGCGGTAGAACACAGGGAGCCACGCAGGCGGGCGCCTGCAACCGATCCAACCCAAGCCAGCCGCGCGGTAGAACAACCCAATCGGGATGAGAGATGAGAGACGTACGCTGGGACGCGAAACATCCCAAGCCAGCCGTGGTGTAGAACAGAGGAAAGTAGACGGCAGACGGGCAGACCCAAGACCAAAGACCGAAGACCAAAGACCAACACAGACAATCCAAAACTGATGCCCCACCCCCTAGATTTATGGTTGCGGGGCCAAAATGAGCCGCCCCGAGAGCGTCGGCGCAAAGCCCAGCAGGCCAAGGGGTTGCAGGCATGGCAAACCGAACACGGGTTTTGTTTTTGACAACGCTAATTATTTTATGACAAGGATAAATCGAGGCGACGCAACCGCACGTTGATGCGGAACCGGTCGCCGAGAGCGACATCAAATCCTGGGACGCCTTTACTCGTCCCTCGCGGTGGCAGGCGGCGCTCAGCGCCGGCTCGGGTCTTTGACAATTTGGTAGATTCACGCGGCAAAGCCGCCCTGGCTGAATCGGTCTCCGGCGAAGGGGGAGCTGAGGGCGGTTTCGAGGCACGCGCGTCGAAGCCGCCGGCATCGTGGATCGCAAGCCCTTCCACTCAAGATGTTGATTGCCGGGGGACGCAACGTCCGTCAAGCCAGAATTGCTTTGACCACCTTGCCCGACACGTCGGTGAGGCGGAAGTCGCGGCCCTGGTTGCGATAGATCAGCCGCTCGTGGTCGATGCCCAACAAGTAGAGCATCGTGGCATGCAGGTCGTGGACGTGAACGACGTTTTCCACCGCGTTGTAGCCCAACTCGTCGGTCGCTCCGTAGCTGATGCCGGGCTTGATGCCGCCGCCGGCCAGCCAGATCGAAAAGCCCTTCATGTGGTGGTCGCGGCCGTCGCCTTGGGCCATCGGCGTGCGGCCGAACTCGCCGCCCCAGACGACCAGCGTCTCGTCGAGCATGCCCCGCTCCTTCAAGTCGCGAATCAAGGCCGCCGACGCCTGATCGACCTCCTTCGACGTGATCTCCATGCTCCGCTTCAAGTTGCCGTGATGGTCCCAGCCGCGGTGATAAAGCTGGATGAACCGCACGCCCCGCTCGGCCAGCCGCCGGGCCAGCAGGCAATTGGCGGCGAACGAGCCGTCGCCGCCTTGCGTGCCGTAGCGGTCGAGCACGCTTTGCGGCTCGCCCGACACGTCGATCAGTTCCGGCACGCTGGCCTGCATCTTGAACGCCATCTCATACTGGGCGATCCGCGTGGCGATTTCGGAGTCGATGACCTGTTGGTTGCGAAGATGGTTCAGCTCGTTCACCGCCTCGACCACGTCGTGCTGCCGCTCGCGGCTCACGCCCTTGGGATTGCCGACGTAGAGCACCGCGTCGCCCTTCGAGCGAAACTCGACGCCCTGAAGGCGGCTGGGCAAAAAGCCGCTGTGCCACTGCCGGGCGGCAATCGGCTGGCCCTGCCCGCCTTTGCCCAGTGAGGTGAGCACCACGAACCCCGGCAAGTTGTCGCTGTCGCTGCCCAGCCCATACAGCAGCCAGGAACCCATCGACGGCCGGCCGGAGATGGTCGTGCCGGTGTTCATGAAAGTGTGGGCCGGGTCGTGATTGATGGCCTCGGTATGCATCGAGCGGATAATGCACAACTCGTCGGCCACCGAGCCGATGTGCGGAAACAGCTCGCAGATTTCCTGTCCCGCCGGGCCGAACTTTTTGAAGGCGAACTGGGGGCCGTAGCATTTGAGTTCTCGGCCTTGAAGCTGGGCGATCGGCTGACCCTTGGTATACGATTCGGGCATCGGCTGCCCGTGCAACTCGGCCAGCTTGGGCTTGTAGTCGAGCGTTTCCAGATGCGTCGGGCCGCCAGCCATGCAGAGGAAAATCACCCGCTTGGCCTTGGGCGCGAAGTGCAGCGGATCGACCACGCCCAAGCTGGCCGGGGCGCTGGCGGCCGCTGCCGGTTCGGCCCGCAGGAAGTTGGCCAGCACGGCCGAGGCGATGCCGGTCGTGGCGCGGTTGAGGAAGGTGCGACGATTGGCGAGGTCGAAAAGGGAATCAAGGTTCATGGGAAGCGGAACGTGGTTGGGGGAATTGCATCGCGGCGCGCCGGGAGCGAATTTCGAATTGGCAATTGCCTGACGCCTGACGCCTGACGCCTGACGCCTGACGCCTTGTCGTGGTGGGCCGGCGCTCGCAAGCTCGCTGGTCCCACCCTACGCTCAATACCTGGTGATCGTTTCGTGAAGGTTCAAGATCGCGCGGCTGACGGCGGTCCAGGCCGCCAGCTCGATTAGATCGCCGCCGCCAAGCGGCTTCAGCTCGCCGTTTTCCGTTAACGCGCCGGCGGCGGTCGGATCGGCCGCATAAGCATTTCGGTTCTTTTCATACAGCCGCACGAGCACGGCGGTTTCGTCGGGCATCGGGTCGCGGCCGAGCGCTTCGCGCCAGGCAAAGCGAATGCGCTCGCTCGGCCCGGCCGGCGCCTCCCGCAAGATGCGGGTGGCCAGCGCTCGCGCGGCTTCGACGTAGGTCGGGTCGTTCAACAGCGCCAGCGCTTGCAACGGCGTGTTCGACCGCGGACGCTCGGCGGTACACTCCTCGCGCGTCGGGGCGTTGAAGGCCAGCAGGCTGGGGTGCAGAAAGGTCCGCTGCCACCAGGTGTAAAGGCCGCGGCGATACTGGCTCTCGCCGTGATCGTGCATCCATTCGCGCACGGGAAAGTTCAAGTGTGCCCAATAGCCGGCCGGCTGATATGGCTTGACGCTCGGCCCGCCGATCTTGTCGGAAAGCAGGCCGCTGACCGCCAAGGCGTTGTCGCGCACCATTTCGGCATCCAGCCGAAAGCGGTTCTGCCGCGCCAGCCACTGGTTGGCCGGGTCCTTTTGCCGCGCTTCGGGCGAAGGCGTCGCCGATTGCCGATAGGCGTTCGACGTGACCATCAGCCGCACGATGTGCTTCACGTCCCAGCCGCTCTCGATGAACTCGACCGCCAGCCAGTCGAGCAGCAAGGGGTGCGTCGGCCAGGCGCCTTGCGTGCCCAGGTCGTCGAGCGTTTTGACGATGCCTTGCCCAAAGAAGAGCTTCCAGAGGCGGTTGACGAACACGCGGGCCACCAGCGGGTTGTCGCGCGAGGTCATCCACATCGCCAGATCGACGCGCGACGGGCGGCGATCGGTCACGTTCAGGGCGGCGAGAAACTCCGGCACGCCGGGCGACATGATCTCGCCCGAATCGTCCAGCCAGTTGCCGCGCGGCAGCACGCGCACCACGCGCGGCGCCACCGACATGGAAACCAGCGTCGTCGGGGCCGACTTGACGAGGTCGTCCTTTTGCTTCTCGATCGCGGCCAGCTTGTCGCGCAGCGGCTGCAAGAGCGGGGCGATCGTGCGATAGTAAGCAGCCAGCGTTCGTTTCTGCTCGTCGTTGCGGCCGGCCGGTTCGACGGCCAGAATGTCGGTGAGGTTCTTGGGCAGCGCATCGACCCCCTCCGCCCGAACCGGCCGCGGCGACGTGCTGGCGGCGAGCCGCAGCCGGCCGATGGCATGGCTGCTGCCGTAATTCTGGTGCAGCTTGAGGGTGAGCGTGGCCGGGTTGCCATCGCCCAGGTCGGCCGCAGTTTCCAGCACGAGCTGGTTGGCCTTCGCGACCTCCGGCAGAATCGCCCAGCCCGTCTTCGGCTTGCCATCGGCGGCGCCTGCCGCGTCCCAATCTTTTTGCGAGTGCGAGGCCGATGCGACCGACCATTTGACTGGGGCATCGTTGAACGTCGCCTCGACCTCGTTGAGCACGAAGTTGCCGTTGCCCGCCCGGCCGGGACCGTGGGTCGGCAGCGAATTGTCGGGCAGCGCTTCCAGCCGCAGGGCCGTGACGCCCTTGAGCGAGACCGGAACGGTGAACGTATAGACGTCTTTGTCCGGATTGGCGCCGCCGACGAGGAGTGAGCCGTCAGGCTGCGGCGTGAAGGTCGCCCGGCCCAACGAACTGCTGGCGGTGGGCGCCAGCGTCGCCCACTCGGTCTTTCGGTTGCGGAGATCCTGTTCCCATTGGGCCTGGGCGGCGTCGAGTTCGGGCCGCGGCTGGTCGAGCTCCGCGCGGCCGGCGGCGATCTGCGCTTCGACCTGCTTGATCCGCGCCGCCTCTTCGGCGGTGGGCATCGGAGTTTGTTCCTGCCGGCCGACGGCCCGCTCGTTCACGTCGGCAAAGAAGGCGGCGAAGCGGTAGAAGTCGCGGGTGGTGTAGGGATCGAACTTGTGGTCGTGGCACTCCGAGCAACCCATCGTGGCGCCCAGCCAGGCCGCGGCCGTGTTGCGGACCCGATCGGCGGAATACTTGGCCGTGTATTCCTTGGCCTGCGCGCCGCCCTCTTCGGTGGTTTGCAGCAGGCGGTTGTAGCCCGAAGCGGTCCGCTGCTCGCGCGTGGCGTTGGGCAGCAGGTCGCCGGCGATCTGCTCGACGGTGAACTGGTCGAAGCGTTTGTTGTCGTTGAACGCCTGGATCACGTAGTCGCGATAGAGCCAGACATAGCGGTCGTTGTCGCTGTGATAGCCGGCCGAGTCGGCGTAGCGGACCACGTCGAGCCAGTACTGGGCCATCCGTTCGCCGTAGTGCGGCGACGACAGCAGCCGATCGACAAGCAGGTCGTAAGCGTCGGACCGCGGATCGGCCAGAAAGGCATCGATCTCGGCGGACTTGGGCGGCAAACCGACCAGATCGAACGACAGCCGGCGGATGAGCGTGCGGCGGTCGGCTTCCGCGGCGGGCGACAGGCCGTGCTCCTCCTGTCGCAGAGCGACGAAGTTGTCGATCGGATTGCGGACCCAAGAGGCGTTCTTGGGCACGGGCAGCGGCGGCCGCTGTGGCTTGACGTAGGCCCAATGGGCGTCGAACGGCGCGCCTTCGTTGATCCACTGTTTGACCAGCTCGATCTCTTCGGCCGAGAGCGGCGGCTTTTTCGAATCAGGCGGCGGCATCCGCTCGTCGGGGTTTTGGCTGGTGATGCGTTCGACCAATGGACTGGCATCGGCCTTGCCCGGCAGGATGGCCTCACGGACCGCCTTGTCGCGGATGTGCAGTTCCAGGTCGGCTTTTCGTTGGGCGGCATCGGGGCCGTGGCAGGCGTAGCAGCGGCCGGCCAGGACCGGCTTGATTTGCTCGCTGTAGTTGACGGCCTCTACGGGCCGGGCGGCAGCGTCGGCGGCCGTGCAGCGTTGCGACCGCGGGCCGAGCAGGGCCAGGCAAAGGGCGGCAAGGGAAATGACCGGATAGCGAGAACGACAACTCATCACGCGGAACTCTCGTTGGGCGGGCGAAAACGGCGGGACTTCCGGAGATGGATGAAGCCAGAAGCGTCAATTCTCTCATGATAACCAACAAGGTGCGGACAACTCAACCTGCCACGCGCCGAGACCCGCGAAAGCGGACGATCCAACGGCCAGCCAAGCCGTTCCCTCACGGACCGAGCGGGCTACGGGCTTGATTCCACCCCCGACTTCCGTTTACTGTCTACTTCTACACGCCACGTACCCGCTGGGCCAAACATGACAATGCCGACAAGGTCTGGCTGAACGGCGTGCTCGTCCACGAGCACCGCGTTTACCATTCGGGCGCCGACATGGACCAGTTCGTCGGCCGTGGCACCTTGAACGAAGGCCGCAACGCGATTCTGGTCAAAGTGCTGCAGAATGAACAGAAAGAAGACTGGGCCCAAGGCTGGGCTTTTCAGCTCCGCGTGTGCGATCAGGCCGGGCAGGCCATTCGGGAGCAAAGACCGTAGGATGGGTTCGGGGTTCAGGAACACTGTTTCCTGACGCCTGAAACCTGACGCCTCAAGTCGGTGGGCCGGCGCTCGCAAGCTCGCTTGTCACACCCTACACGAGCAATGCCCGAACGACCTCGCCGTGGACGTCGGTCAGCCGATAGTCGCGACCTTGGAAGCGATAGACCAGCCGCGTGTGGTCGAAGCCCAACAGGTGCAGGAGGGTGGCCTGCAAGTCGTGAACGTGGACCTTGTCGCGCGCGACCGAGAAGCCCAACTCGTCCGATTCGCCGTGCGTGTAGCCACCTTTCACGCCGCCGCCGGCCATCCACATGGTAAACACATCGGGATAGTGGTCGCGGCCCAACAGGGCGCTGGCGGCCGTGCGGCCCTCGCGGAACGGCGTGCGGCCAAACTCGCCGCCGCAGATGATCAACGTCTCTTCCAGCATACCCCGTTGCTTGAGGTCTTTAATCAAGGCCGCCACCGGCTGGTCCATGCTGGCGCACTTCTTGGTCAGGCCGTCCTTGATGTCGGTGTCGCCCCCCGTGCCGTGGAAATCCCATCCCCAGTCGAAAAGCTGCACGTATCGCACCCCTTGCTCGATCAGCCGCCGGGCCAAGAGACAGTTGTTGGCAAAGCTCGCCCCGCCCGGCTCGGCGCCGTAGGCCGCGATCGTTTCTTTCGGTTCCCGCGAAATGTCCATGACTTCGGGCACGGCGGTCTGCATGCGGAACGCCAGCTCATATTGAGCGATCCGCGTGAGCGTTTCCGGGTGTCCCATTTCGCGGGCCTGCATCTCATTGAGATCGCGCAGGGCGTCGAGCGTGTCACGTCGAATGCCGCGGTCCATACCCGCCGGGTCGGAGGCATAGAGCACGGGGTCGCCCTTGGAACGGCACTGCACGCCTTGAAACACCGACGGCAGAAACCCGCTGCCGAACGAGTTCTTGCCGCCGTTGGGCTGCACGCCGCTGGAGATCAACACCACGAAGCCCGGCAGATTCTCATTTTCGGAACCGAGGCCATACGTCACCCAGGCGCCCATCGAGGGCCGGCCGGAACGCGGCGAGCCGGTGTACAGCAGCAACTCGGCCGGGGCGTGGTTGAACTGATCGGTCGTCATCGAGCGGATGACGCACAACTCGTCGGCCACCAACTGCAAGTTCGGCAAAGCGTCCGAAAGCCAGACGCCGTTCTGGCCATATTGGGCGAACTGCCGCGGGGTGCCCAGCAGCTTGGGCGTGCCGGACGTGAAGGCGAACCGCTTGCCCTTGATGAACGAATCGGGGCAGGGCTGACCGTCGAGCTTGACCAGCTCGGGTTTGTAGTCGTACAGATCGAGGTGCGGGGGCGAGCCGGTGAGGTGCAAGTAGATGACCTGCTTGGCCTTGGGCGCGAAGTGCGGCGCGCGGGGCGCGAGCGGGTTGACCACCTGCGAGGTGGCGGCCGAGAGATCGCGAGCGACGAGCGACGCCAGGGCCGCCGCGCCCAGCCCGAGCTGGCAGTCTTTCAAGAAGTGCCGCCGCGTGACGGCGCGGGCCTGCTCGGCTGGCACTTCAGCGGAACGTGAACGAAACGTTGTGGCTTGCACAGAACGGCAGGGATCCATAGGCGGGCATTCGGGTCGGTGGATCAAGGGGCGGGTCTATCCAGTTTACCGCAATGCCGCTAAGAATCCACCCAGGGGTGATGGTGCGATGGTGCCGTCGCGGAAATCGCGGGGTTGGCGATTCTTTCGCCACTCTCGGCGAAAGAATCGCCAGCGGGCCGGGACCGGCCTGCGCAAAACGGCCCCTGTGCGCCGCCCACGAAGGCCGAACCGGCCGAATCGCTCGGACGCCGCGGCCACTCTCTTCCGTGTTTCCTGTCCCCTGTTCCCTATCCTGGGCCCGCCGTCCGCTTCATGGCCGAATTGCGCGACGACGAGGTCGCCTCGTTTGTCACCTCCGCGCGAAAACGGGGCGGAGGGGCCGCCGATTTCAGAACGGTGGAACAGATGGGAAGAAACAGGCACACGAGCGTAGCGGCGGTTATCGCCGTATCGCCCACTCGCGTGGGAAATCCGTTTGCACGGGCCACCCCACGGGTGTAGGATCACCGGAAACGAGCGGGCTCGTTGCCTGCGCCGTTGCGTGTCGTTCGTCTTCAGTAGCAGGCACAGTCCCTGTGCCGTTTGCCCGGTTGGGTGCCGCGATGAAGTGGGGATTCCGCAAGCCGGGGCAGCAGCGACCTTTTCAAAAACTCCCTCCCCTTCAAAAAAGGTCCCCGACACGAATGGCACTGCCGGTTGGCGTGCTTGAGTTTACGGCGACGCCCGGCGCAGGCCCGCATGCCGTCGGCGCGCCCTGACGCCGCGTCGAGCCGTAGCTCGGGCGCGCGCGGCAAGCCGCTGATGCCGGCGCAGACCGCGA
>DATLUO010000169.1 GCA_035533075.1 Pirellulales bacterium
CCCACCGTAAGCGAGGTCATTAACGGTGGGCCGGCGCTCGCAAGCGCGCTGGCCCCACCCTACGTACGGATGCCCAACGCTGCGCTGCTCCCGCCCTTCGGCTTCTCCGGCCGAACAATGTCGGCTATGCTGCATAGAAGGGGGCGGAACGACGAAGCGAGGCCTTTCATGAACAAAACGCTCTTGGCACTGCTGTTCGGATTGATCGCGTGGGGAGGTACGGGCTCGACCACCGCGGCCGATGACGTGCCAACCAAGGCGGCCGCCGCGGAAGCGCAATCGAAACGGACCGCCGAGTTGATCGCCCAGCTCGGCGCCGACGATTTCTTTGCGCGCGAGCATGCCCAGCAAGAGCTGGGCGAGGTCGGCTTTGAGGCGTTCGATGCGTTGACCGACGCCGCCGAGTACAACGACGACATTGAAATCAGGCTGCGGGCCGGTTATTTGGTGCGCATGATGCGGCTTTCGACGGTGGTGGAGAGCGATCCGCCGGAAGTGAAGACGATCTTGGCCGACTACGAGAACCGCGGCGAAGCGGAACGGACGGTGCTGATCAAGCAGGTCGCCGGGCTGGGAGACGACAAGGGTCTGGCCGTGCTGTGCCGAATGGTGCGCTTCGAGCGCTCGACGGTGCTGTCGAAAGTGGCGGCGGCGGCCGTCATCGGGCAGAAGTGGCCCGCCGACGCGGCCGCGGCCGAGCGCCGCGCCGAGACCATTCGCCGCGGCATCGGACAAAGCGGGCGTACGGCCGCGGCCTGGCTGAAATGGTACGTCGCAGGCCATCAAGACGCGGCCGCGGCCATCGACGAATGGCAGAAGTTGGTGGCGGCCGAAGAGCATCGCGCGACCGAGACGCCGCACCAGACGCGTCCGGAGATCGTCGCCGCCCTGTGGCGCGAGCAGGCCGTTTTGCTGCGCAAGCTGGGCCGCGAGCGCGAGTCCGACGACATCCTGCTGCGGCTGGTCGATCGTGAAGAGGGATCCATTTCCGGCGAATCGCTGGAAGAGTTGTTGCGATGGCTGGTGGAGCAGCGGGCGTTCAACGTAGTCGATCACCTGGCCGGGAAATTCACCGACCGCTTACAAGCGGAACCCACCTTGCTCTACGCACTCGCCGATGCGCGGAAGGCGGAAGGCAAAGAAGATCTGGTTCGCGAGACGGTGGCCAAGGCGCTGAAACTGGGAGGCAACGATCAAAACGCCTATGAACAGCACTACCGCGTGGGGATCGAGTTGATGCGCCGGCATCGTTGGCAATGGGCCGAAGGAGAGTTTCGCCGCGTGGCCGAATTGGCCGGCAAGGAAAGCAGCTATTCCATCGATGCGCGCGCGAGGGTAAGCGAAATCTTGCACGACCGAGGCGACGATCGCCAGGCCGCCGAAGTGCTGGAGTTGGCCGTCGGCGACATGGAGAAGAACGTGCAGGACGGGAACGAACAGAGCAACGCCGGCCGAACGCTGGAAACGACGCGTGCCCGCATGCACTACTTCTTCGCCTGCAGCCTGGTCAAGCCGGACGAGCGCAACGAGCGCATCCGCCGTCTGCTCGACGCCGTGAGCGAAGACCCCACCGACGCCGACGCCCTGATCGCCCTCTACCGCATCAAGGATCTCGATCCGCCCTTGGTGGAGCAGAACCGTGGGCGGATTCGCAGCGCCGCCGAGCAGTTCCGGCAGCAGATCCAGCAGCAGCCCGACGACCCGACGCCCTACAACCAGTTCGCTTGGCTCGTGGCCAACACCGAGGGAGACTACCAGGAGGCGCTTCGCTATTCCGAGAAGTCGCTGGAGTTGGTCCGGGCCAATCCCCGGCTTTCCGGCAGCGAGGCCAGCCTGCTCGATACCCTGGGCCGCTGTTATTACGCCGTGGGCGACTATGAAAACGCCGTCAAGGCCCAGTCGAAGGCAGTGGAGCTCGATCCGGAATCGGGCCTGATGAGCAAGCAGCTTGGGATTTTCCGCGAGGCAGTGAAGGAAGCGAAAAAGCCATGAAGCGAGTCTTTGCACGCGAGTTGGAATTTGGCGTCGTCGATCAGGGCCAGGGAAGCCCGCTTCTGTTCGTTCACGGCTTCCCGTTGAGCCACGCCATGTGGAACGCCCAGATTCCGGTGTTCGCGGCCGACCATCGCGTGATCGCGCCCGACCTGCGCGGATTCGGTGACAGCGTCGATACCGACGGCGTGGTGTCGATGGAAGACTTCGCCGACGATCTGGCGGCGATTCTCGACTTCTTGAATGTGCGCGAACCGGTGGTGCTGTGCGGGCTATCGATGGGCGGTTACATCGCATTGCAGTTCGTTCGCAAATACCGGCAGCGGCTGCGCGGGTTGGTGCTGTGCGACACGCGGGCGTCGGCCGACGTGCCCGAAGTCGTCGAAAACCGCATGAAGGTCGCCAGGCTCGTGATCGAAAGCGGCACGCAGCCGGTGGCCGAAGCCATGCTCCCCAAGGCATTTGGGCCGAAGACCTACGCCGAGCGGCCGGAAGTGGTCGAAGCCGTGCGGGCGATGATGATCGCCTCCGATCCGACCGGCGTGGCCGCGGCGTCGCGCGGCATGGCCACGCGGCCCGACATGACCGGCCTGCTCTCGACGATCGACGTTCCCACGTTGGTGATCGTAGGGGCCGACGACGTTCTGACCCCGGTCGACGAGATGCGGCGGATGGCCGAGGCGATTCCGGGGGCGGAATTTCGGATCATTCCCGAGGCGGGGCACGTGACGCCGTTGGAAAACCCATTAGGCTTCAACGCGGTGTTGGCGGAGTTTCTGGAAGGGATGAGAGATGAGAGATGAGAGATGAGGGATGATGATGGCCGAAGGCCCATCCCTGTTCCCTCATCCCTCATCCCTCATCCCGCATCCCGCATCCCGCATCCCTCATCCCGCATCCCTCATCCCGCATCCCTCATCCCTCATCCCGCATCCCTCATCCGTCACCGCATGCCTCCTTCTGTCGTAACCATTGGCAACGGCGCCGGCTTCTTGGGAGACAATCTCGATGCGCCCCGGCGACTGGTCGAAACGGCGAGGCTCGATTACCTCACGCTCGAGTATCTGGCCGAGCTGACGCTGTCGATTCTGGCCAGGTTGCGCGAAAAAGACCCCCACGCCGGCTATGCGGAAGATTTTTTGACCGTGTTGCAGTCGCTTGTGCCTCCAATGCGGGCCCAGCCTGGCTTGCGACTTGTGACCAACGCCGGCGGCATGAATCCCTTGGGCTGTGCGCGTCGGGCCGCGGCAATTCTGAGCGAAGCAGGACTCGCCGATGTGTCTCTGGCGGTGGTGACGGGCGACGATCTTCTGCCGCGGCTGGCCGAGCTGGAACGTGCCGGCTGCGAGCTGACCAATCTCGATACGGGCCAGCCTCTGTCTTCGCTCCACGAGGAGGTCGTCAGCGCGAATGCTTATCTCGGCGCGGGCGAGATCGCGGCCGCGTTGGCTGACGGGGCGCAAATGGTCATCACAGGCCGAGTCGCCGACGCCTCGCTGACCGTCGGCCCGGCGATGCACCACTTCGGCTGGCGATGGGACGACTGGCCTCGCTTGGCCGGCGCCAGCGTGGCCGGACACCTCATCGAGTGTGGCAGCCAGGCGACGGGCGGTTTTTATTCGCATTGGAACGAGATCGAGCTGGCCGACGTCGGCTATCCGATCGCCGAGATCGCCGAGGACGCTACGTGCGTCCTCACCAAGCCGGCTGGCTCCGGCGGGCGAGTGAATCGAGAAACGGTGACCGAGCAGCTTGTTTACGAAATTGGCGATCCGGCCCATTATCTGACGCCCGACGTCGATCTCGACTTCACGACGGTCGAAGTCGACGACTTGGGCGGCGACCGCGTCGCGGTGCGGGGAACCACGGGGCGGCCCGCGCCGGAGCAGTATAAAGTCTCGCTCACCTACCGCGGCGGCTACTTCGCCAGCGGACAGATGCTCTGTTACGGCCGCGACGCAGTGAAGAAAGCCCGCAGTTGCGCGGCGGTGGTTCTCGCCAGGTTGCGTGCCGCCGGCTACGATCTGGATGAATCGCACGTGGAATGTCTGGGGGCGGGCGAGGCCGTACCGGGCGTGCCGCCGCCGCCCGCCGATCTGCGCGAGGTGATGTTGCGGTTGACCGTTCGCGACCGCAGGCGCGAGGCGGTCGAGCGGTTTACGCGCGAGTTCGCTCCCTTGACCACCAGCGGCCCGGCCGGCCTGGCCGGTTATGCCAGCGGCCGGCCGCAAGTCCGCCCCGTTCTCGCCTACTGGCCCGCTCTCGTACCCAAGGAGCTTGTTTCGCCGCGGCACGAAACTCGTTCGGCCGCCGAGTGGTGTCAGTCCGCGCGTGGGAAGCAATGAGGCCTCATGTCCAGCATCAAGCTCAACCAGATCGCTCATGCCCGCAGTGGAGACAAGGGAAACCACGCCAATATCGGCGTCGTCGCCTACACCGCGGCGGGCTACGATTTTCTTTGCGGCACCTTGACCGAAGATCGCGTGGCGACGTTTTTCGCGGCCTTGCGTCCCGGCCGCGTCGAGCGGTTCGAGCTGCCGCGCATCGGGGCGCTGAACTTTGTTCTTTACGATGTGTTGGCCGGCGGCGCCAGCCAGTCGCTGCGCATCGACACGCAGGGCAAGCTGCTCGGCACGGCCATCGGCGAGCTCGCTTTGCCCAAGCCGGAAAACCTGGCGGCCATGTTGCGCACAGTCGTCCCTTGATGAATCTGCGGCGAAGCAGCGACGGTGGCGGGTATTCAGAGAGATCCCCGCCAAGGCTTGCTGGCTGACCGCCTGGCATGACGCAAGCGGAGCTGGCGAAGGCGGTCGGTGCGGCCTCGAACACAATGGCAATTCGGGAGCGAGGCGAGCGGTCCTTTTCGCTCAAGTTGCTGAACGCCCTGGGCAAGGCACTCGACGTGCCGGCAGGTTGCCTGGCGATCATGGGCTCGCCGAGCACCGGAACAAGGAATCCTGCGGCGTCGCAGGTGCTGGCGAAACTGCAGTCGTTGATTTCCGCCACCATCCAGTGAGAACGATTTTAAAATCGTTCCGACCCTTTTTCTGACCCGCCGCGCCGGTCGTCTCTCCACACGCCGCAGCCACCCGTTGCCTGTTACTTTACCTTGCTCGCTTTCTCTTTGCCACGCGCGGCTTTGGCTTGTTTCGCTTCGCCGGCCCGCAGCGCCCGGCTTAGCTTGTCTACCGTCGCTACGTTGGGCGAATGCTTGCCGTGTTCCAGCCGGTTGAGCGTTTCCACGCGCACGTCCGCCCGGCGGGCCAACTCGGCTTGCGACCAACCCAACGCGCGGCGGGCGCGAATCAGTTTGCGGGCCAAAACCACCCGCGCCGCTTCCACGGCCGGGTAACGCCCCTGCGCGTCCGGCCCCGGCAACTCCGGTCCGGCCTGTTCGCCCAGCAACCGCAGATACTCGGCTTCGGGCAGAATCACAAACCGCTCGCCCGTGAGCGTTACCGTTTGCACGGCCGACGGGTCAATCATCGCCATAGCGTTTCGCGCCTCGCTCTACTCGTCACTCGTCATAAAAGCCGTCGCGGTGGCCGATCTTCTCCACAACCACGGTGTCCGGCTCGGCCGGTTGCTCGCCCTGGGCCGGCTTGCCGCGCTCGACGTAAAACTGGACGCGATAATCGCCCGTCCGCAGCCGCCAGCGGCCGGCCAGTTCTCCTCGCAACGGCTTCGCGCCGCTCACGTCGGGCCAGTTGCGTAACCGCTCCAAGATGCGCGTCACGCGGGCGACGATCTTGTCGGGCAGCTCGTCCAACTGCGCCAGAGCGTCCGGCAGAACCATCACCACAGCCATACGGACCAGTATCGGCGGGGGTTGGCATGAATGTCAAGGGTTGACGTGCCGCGTGACAACTACCATGCGGTCGACGTCGGTCGGCCCGCCGCGGCGTCAACGGTAGTGTGCGTTGCACGCCGGCGGGGCCGGCTTGTTTTCCGCAACGCAACCGACCGCGGCGCCTAAGCCATAGTATGCACCAGCTAATTCCGCATCTTGCCACGCCGCAAGATGCCGACCGCGCAAAACCAGCCCACGGCGGCCCCGGCCAGAACGTCGCTGGGGTAGTGGGCGCTGCCCAAAACTCGCTGCACACCCACCGCCAGGGCGAAGACGGCGAACAACAATTTGCCTCGCGGATAAAGCATGGCGAGCGTGAGAGCCAGCGCGACCGCCGTCGCCGTGTGCGCCGAAGGAAAGCTTTGCCAGGCGCTGCCGTTGCGG
This sequence comes from Pirellulales bacterium, assembly GCA_035533075.1. Classification (NCBI taxonomy): domain Bacteria; kingdom Pseudomonadati; phylum Planctomycetota; class Planctomycetia; order Pirellulales; species Pirellulales bacterium. Next base: position 6,227 of record DATLUO010000169.1, read on the forward strand.
CCAAACGGCAGCCAGGCCGCGAACGTTTGCCAGCCCTCTACGCTTGCCAACTCGGTCGCACTCGGACGACTGCGGGAGATAAGCAACTTCAGCAGGTTTGCGCCGCAGCCGCCCGCCAAGACCACGAGCACTGTGCGGGGCAGCAGGCGGCGGCGCAGCGGATCGAGGGTGTAGACCGTCACCAACGCCAGAGTGACCCCGACTCCGTGCCCGAACGCTTCGGCCAGGCTCATCAACTCGCGAACCAGCCGCGGGTAGTTGCGGCCGTGTGCCCACTGCGCCACCGGCATGTCGATGGCCAGCGCCGCGCCGGCCAACACGATCAGTGAGACCGCCGGCAGCAGCCACATTCGCCAGCCGCCGGCAATCTGCGGGCGGCCGCCGTCGTCAGAAGATGCATGCTGGGCGACGATCGGAATCGTTTGAACAGCCATATTCGTCTTTCCATACCAGGAATGCCGGTCCCGCGGAAGTTCAGTGCGACGCGGAGGCAAATTGATGTTGTCGCGATATGAAGACCGCCCGTAGACTCCCTAGCATGCAATCCCCGGCCCGCCAGCAGTTGCTGCTCATCATCGCCGCCACGTTGATCTTCTTTGTCAACTTGGGCGGCGCCCATTTGTGGGACGACGACGAGCCGAAGAACGCGCAATGCGCCCGCGAGATGCTGGACCGGGGCGATTGGGTCGTCCCCACGTTCAACGGCGAGTTGCGGCCCGACAAGCCCGTGCTCGTCTATTGGCTGATGATGTCGGCCTACCAGGCGTTTGGCGACAACGAATTCGCGGCCCGTTTTTGGTCGGCGGTGGCAGCCATCGGCACCACGCTGGCCACTTACCACCTCGGCAGAACGCTGTTTAACGCCAGGGTCGCGTTTTGGGCCGGTTGGATTGTGGCCAGCTCGCTGATGTTCGTCGTCGCCGGCCGCGCCGCCACGCCCGACTCGCTCATGATCCTGTGTACCACGGCGGCAATGCTGGCATTTGTCCGTGCGACGTGGGGAGCCAGCACCACGTTGGCCGGCGCCAACCGGCTGAGCGACTTCGTGCCCCGCTCGTGGCTGGGGATGGCCGCCACGTATGCCTGCATCGCCTTGGGCGTGTTGGCCAAGGGGCCGGTGGCGCTGGTGTTGCCCACGCTGGTGCTGCTCGTGTATCTGGTCGCGGTCCGGCGGCGATTGACGGGGTCGCACGCGGGCGGGAATGAGACGTCTTCTTGTCTCAACGACCTCCGCATGTTGAGGTTCTTTTCGCCGGCCGCCTGGTGCGTCGCCGGTTGGAAACTACGGCCGCTGACCGCCCTGCTGATGCTGACCCTGATCGCCTTGCCTTGGTACCTCGCAGTCGGCTTCAAGACGGATGGCGACTGGCTGGCGGGCTTTTTCGGCCACCACAACGTGGGCCGTTTTCTCAGCCCGATGGAAGGACATCACGGACCGTTCTTTTATTACGTGCTGGCCATCGCCTTCGGGTTCTTCCCTTGGACCATCTTTCTGCCCCAGGCGCTCATGCGCGCCGGCCGCAAGTTGCGCGGCGACCCGGCCTGGGCGGCGTACCTGTTTGTGATCTGCTGGGCAGGCGTTTGGACGGTTTTCTTCTCCTTTTCCGGAACGAAGCTTCCCAGTTACGTCACGCCCGCCTATCCGGCGTTGGCCCTGATCGCGGCCACCTGGATCGACGCCTGGCTCGCCGAGCCGCACAAGGTGAACCGGTGGGTATTGCGGCAGAGCTTGGCTTCGCTGATTGTTGTCGGTATCGCGGCGATCGTGCTGTTGCCCATCCTGGCCCTTTACGTTTTGCCCGGCGAAGCGGTCTTGGGCGTCGTCGGCCTGGTGCTGGCGGTGGGAGGTTCAGCGGCGCTGGCGTGGGCGGTGCGGCGGCCGGACCGTGCGGCGATGTGCCTGGCGGCCACGTCGCTGGCGTTCATGCTGTCGCTGTTCGGTTTCGCCGCCGTGCGGGCCAGCCACCATCAAAACGGCGCCGCGCTCATCCGCTCATTGCGGGCAAACAGCCTGAATCCGCAGTTTGCCGCCTTCGATTTTGCCGTGCCGGGCCTCGTTTATTACGCCCAGAGCCGGGTGCCGCAGTATAAGCACGCCGACGACGCCGTCCGATATTTGCAAAGCTCGCCACGGGCATTGGTGATCACCTATACGCGCGGCTATGAAGAATTGCGTCCGTTGCTGCCTCCCGATGTGACCGTGGTGGCCAGCCAGCGGCGGTTTCTGCGTCGTAGCGAAGTGATTGTGTTGGGCCATGCCGGGGCGGCCGCCCACCGCACGGCCGCGAGGGCGGTTCGGCCATGAGCCTGTCCATCGTCATTCCGGTCTACAACGAACTGGAGAACATTCGGCCGCTCTATTCGGCCGTCTCCGGCGTTTGCCACACGCTCGGCCGCGACTATGAAATCGTGCTGGTCGACGACGGTTCGACCGACGGCTCCTCGGCGGCGCTCGACGAATTGGCCGAGGGCGACGCGGCGGTCAAGGTCGTGCATTTCCGCCGCAACTTCGGGCAGACCGCGGCCATGAACGCCGGCATGCACCTGGCTTCGGGCGACATCATTGTGACGCTCGACGCCGATCTGCAGAACGACCCCGCCGACATCCCGCGCTTGCTGGCCAAGCTCGACGAAGGCTACGACCTGGTTCACGGCTGGCGCCGCGAGCGGCACGACGCCTTGGTCCGCCGAAAAATACCTTCCCGGATCGCCAACTGGCTGATCTCGCGGACCACCGGTTTTCCGGTACACGATCTGGGCTGTACGCTCAAAGCGATGCGACGCGAGATTGCCCAAGAGCTGCAACTCTATGGCGAGATGCACCGCTTCATTCCGATTCTGGCGCACTGGCGAGGCGCCCGCTGTGCCGAAGTGGTGACGCGGCACCATCCGCGCAAGTTCGGCACGTCGAAGTACGGCCTGTCGCGCACGTTGCGGGTGGTGCTCGACCTGATCACCGTCAAGTACCTGATCGAGTATCAGACCAGCCCCATGAAGCTCTTCGGCGGATTCGGTTTGGCCAGCCTCGCCACTGGCGGTCTGGCAGGCCTGGCGACCGTCGTCATGAAGCTGGGCGGGGCGATCGATATGACGGGCAACCCGCTCCTTCTCTTGACCGTGTTTGCGGTCCTGGCCGGATTGCAATTCTTTGTGCTCGGCATGCTGGGCGAGGTTTCGGTCCGCACCTACTACGAGAGCCAAGGGAAGCAGCCCTACTCGGTCCGCTCGACACGGAACTTCGATCGCCCGTTGAGCCAGCGCGACGACAGGCTCGTCGCGTAAGCCTCCTGGCTTCGGTCGCAGTTATGCCCAGCCCTCACGATACGGTTTGCTCAGCAATGAATTGGCGTCCGACGAATTGGCGATCTTCAACGCCGCGGCGTCCCAGTGCAGAGCTTCGCGCGGCAGGCGGATCGCCACCGTGCCCAGCAGCACCGCCTCGGTGAGCGGCCCGGCATAGTCGAAATGTGACGTGGTCGATCCTTCGCCGCGGCAGGCATCGGCCCACGAAAGGTAATGGCTCCGGTCGCCGACCTCCGGAAACCTGTAATCGGCGAACTTTTCCGCGGGCAGCAACTGCGGCATGGCCACGTGCGGAATCACGAGCGTTCCCCGCTCGCCTTTCAGCACCGAACCCGCGCCGGGCAGCTTAAAACTATCGGGCACGCCGAGCAGCTCGCGCGGCGGCTGCTGTCCGTCGCCCTCATACCAGGTGAGCTTCAACGTCGAATCGGCGGTCCGCTGGGTGCCGGGGAAGTCATAGTAAACCGTGGCCGACTTGGTCCACACCTCGCGGTTGATCGGCGGCGCCTCAGCCCGCACAGTGAGCGGCGCGGTCAAATCGAGGGCCATGAAAACGGGATCGAGAATATGGCAGCCGAAGTCGCCGAGTTGTCCGTTGCTGAAATCCTGCCAGGCACGCCAGTTGAAAGGATGATAAATCTTCGCCTTATACGGCCGGGCGGGCGCCACACCGAGCCAACTGTCCCAGTGCAGGCCCGCGGGAACGGGGTCGGCGCCTTCCGGCCGGTCGCTTTCGATCAGCCACCGCATCGGCCCGCTCTGCCAGGAATAGACTTCCCGCACTTTGCCAATCACACCGTCGTGAACCAGCTTCACGGCCATGCGATAGGCCACGTGCGACTGAATCTGATTGCCCATTTGCGTGACGACGCCGGCCTTCTTCGCCGCCAGGCGCATCTGCCGGGCCTCGGCCACGGTGTGCGTCAGCGGCTTCTGGCAATGGACGTGCTTGCCCAGCGCGATGGCGGCCAGCGAAATCGGGGCGTGCATGTGGTCGGGCGTCGAGACGATGACGGCGTCGATATCGCGGGCCTCGTCGAGCAGCCGCCGCCAATCGGTATAGCGGCGGGCCTTGGGAAAGGCTTCGGCGGCGCGGCCCAAGTGCTCGGCGCTCTCGTCGATGTTGCACAGCGCCACCACATTCACGTGCGGGCTCTTGGCCGTCTCGCTCAGGTCCGACCAGCCCTTTCCGCCCGTGCCGATGCTGGCGATATTGAGCCGTTCGATCGGGGCCGCCCAGGCCCGCGACGCGGCCCGCGACAGCCCCGCCCCTGCGGCGGCCAAGGTTTTGACGAACGTGCGGCGAGTCGAACGATGCGGCATGGTGTATTCTCCGATAAAACCTAGACGGCGGACCCAATCAGTATCGACCGCCGTAGCCGGCCCCGCAAGTAGGGCGGCGTGAAGACCTTACGCGGCACTGGCGTTTGTCGGCCGAGAGAAGAAACCTTGTTGTTGCAAGCAATTCACGGCGGCCTTCATATTGTCGAGCGAAACCTCGGTCGGAAATCACTCCGGGCCGACGGAGCGGGTTGCTTGACAATCAAGACACAATGTCTTAGCATGATCGCTCGGCTTGGTAAACCCGGCGGAAACCGACGGTAAGGTTCACCTCCCACAACCAGTCCCGATCCATGCCCAGCGACGCCCGACAACTCGTCGATCCGGCTTTCTTCTCGCGGCTCGAGAACCTCGAACTGCGGGCCAAGGGCATCGTCGAAGGTTTTATGCACGGCCTGCACCGCAGCCCGTTCGTCGGGTTCAGCGTCGAGTTCGCCTCGCACCGCGAATATGCCCAGGGCGACGACCTGCGGCACGTGAATTGGAAACTGTTTGCCCGGCAACGGCGGCTGTATGTCAAGCAGTTCGACGCCGAAACGAACATGAACCTCTACCTGCTGCTGGATATCAGCGGGTCGATGGACTGCCGCAGCAAAGGCATCAGCAAGCGGGAGTACGGCGCGGCGCTGGCTGCCGCCCTGGCCCACCTGGCGCTCAAGCAGCACGACGCGGTCGGGCTGGCGCTGTTGGCCGACGAGGTCGTGGCACACCTGCCGCCCAAGGCCCGCGCCCATCAACTGCAGGAGATCCTGCGCGTCATCGACGGCGCCAAACCGCGGCCCACTGCCGACGGTGGTCATGGGGGAAGCGGCCGGGCCTTCCAGCAGGCAGCCGAACTGTGCAACCATCGCGGCATCGTGGTGATTCTCAGCGATCTGTTCGACGATCTCGACACGTTGATGAAGGCCATCGAGCGGCTCCGTTTCCGCAATCACGAGGTGATCGTCTTTCACCTCTGGGATCCCTGGGAGCGCTATCTGCCGCTGGAAGGCCACTATCGTTTTCACGACTTGGAGACCGACGAGGTGCTCGTCACGCAGGCCGAGAGCGTGCGCGACGATTACGTGAAGGCGGTCGAGGAGTGGCGAGCGCAATTGGATACGGAGTGCCGCAATCGGGCCATCGACCGCGTGGAGTTGACCAGCAGACGTCGGTGCATGCCACGGTCCACAACGGCGGCCCCTTCGGCACCGAAGAGCTGTCGGTGGTGCTGCGGCTGGCGGCGGGCCAGCGCAAGCTGGAGCTGCGCGAACGGGTGAAGATCGACCCCGGCGCTTCCGAGTCGTTGCGGTTTGACCTGCCACCGCTGGCCGAAGGCGCCTGGCGAGGCAAGGTGCTGGTCGAGGTTGAAGACGACCTGCCGCTCGACAATGAGCGCTACATTGAGATTCTGGCCGCCAGGCCCTATCAGGTGCTGCTGGTCGACGGCCGCGCGGCGACGTCGCCCTGGCTCGCGGCCACCTATTTCCTGGATGCCTCATTGCGGCTGGCGCCGCCGGGCGAGCTCGATCCGACCGTCTCCTTCGAGCCGACGCAGGTCTCCATCGACGCCTTGCCCGCCAAGCTCGACCGCTTCGATTGCGTTGTGCTGGCCGACGCGGGCAACGTCGATGCCGGCGATGCGAAGCGGCTGGCGCTGTTCGTGCAAGGCGGCGGCGGCTTGCTGGTGTTTGGCGGAGAGAACGTCACGTCGGACCGGACAGAGAACCTCAGACAGGAGGAGCTGTTGCCGGGCGACGTCGTCGGCATCGACGCGGCCACCGACTTGCCGTTGCGATTGAAAAGCTGGGACGTCAAGCATCCGATCTTCGCGGCCTTCAGCGATCCGCAGCTTGGCGACCTGCGCCGCCTGGCGTTCTCGGCCTGCACGAACGTCGTTCCCGCGGCGGATGCTGAAGTGCTGGCCACCTTCCGCGACGGCAAGCCGGCGCTTGTCGAGCGTCGGCATGGCAAGGGAACGATCGTCTGGTTCACGTCGAGCTGCGATCGCCAGTGGAGCGATTGGCCTCGCAGCCGGCTCTATTTGCCGCTGGTGTATCAACTTCTCGGCTACCAGACCGGCCTTTGGGCCGGCGGGCGCGTGCGTTCGGCGGTGCTCGAAGGCAAGACGGATATGCCCGGCGACGCCGCACCGGGCATCGTCGCCGGCGACGGTTATTCGCTGATTGTGAACACGAGTCCTCGTGAGAGCGAGACCGAGCGTTGTCCGGCGGACGAGTTCGTGAATCGTTTCGGCCTCAAGCTCGCCGATGAGGAGCAAGCGCCGCGGCCGGCCGCCGTGGCCCAGGCCAGCCTGGGCACCGAGATGATCGAGAGCGAAGTTTGGCAATGGGTGGCCCTTTTAGTATTAGCGGTCTTACTGATGGAAAGTTTAGTCGCAAATCGAACGGCAGCGTGAGGCACGACCATTTTGGATTTTCGATTTTGGATTTTGAAGTGGGCATCGACGACGACCTGCGCAAGGAGTTCATCGACGAGACGCGCAAAGCGGGCTGGTCGCCCGATCGTCGTCCGCGGTGGGACTGGAAGAGCACGGTCGCCGGGTACTATGTCGCGCCGGCCCGTTACCACGTGTTGCTTTCGCGTCTCTCTTCGTCGCTGCGTGCCCGGATGCAGGAGTTGATGCTCGGCGACCTGAGTGCCAGCGGCGACGAACCGATCCCGCCGCAGTATCAGGAGTTGGTCGATCGCTACTACCGGCTGCTGGCGACGCAGCGCGGCAAGTGATTTTTGATTTTGGATTCTGGATTGTCGGGCAAAGCCAACTGGTAACGCCGGCGCTATGACGAGACCTTTTCCTTGGCCTGTTTCAGGTGGCGTTCCACAGCCGTCAGCATCTCTTCGTCCTCAACATCCCAGATGTCCGTGTCATAAGGCTCAGTCGGTTCGCGGGCCCAGCTTGCTATGTTCGCGACCGTCTGACCTAGGCGCCACTCAGGATGCTGCTCACTCATCTGGGCCAAGAGCTGCAGCAGTTTCTCGCGAGCAGGACTCATGGTACGCTTCCCAGCGGCGCCGCGAAGCCGACTGCCAATGACTGAGGTATGCGAGGCATGCGACTAAGATTGACGGCCTTCTGTGTGCTCATCACGGCCATCGTCGTTGCGGCGGAGGATGAGTCGCCCGACGCGCGGCCTGCCGGCGACCCGCTGCGCGAAGCGTATCGTGAGGATGCGGAAAAGTGCAATTTCTCCACTTCCGACGGCCATCCGCTCGAACTCGTAAAAGAGCCGATCATGCGTTGGTCGAACGACGGCGCCTGGTCGGGCGACGTCTTCGCCTGGACGCGCGAAGGACGCCCGGAAGTGATCGGCTGCATCTTGTCGGGTCCGGGCGCAAACAAGCTCCGTTATGTCTATCACGAGTTTCACCTGCTGGCCGAGAAGCCGATCGCGCCGGCCAGCATCCAGGACGGCCGCCGGTGGGAACCCGCCGAAGGGCTGAAAAATCGAGCGGCTGGCCGACGTTCCTGGGCCGGCGAAACGCGCCCCGGCGCGGCTCGTTCAAATGCGAGACATCGCCCGCAGTTTCACGGCCTACATGTGGGTCGGCAACACCACCGAGCTGCGTTTGCTGACGCAACCTTTGATGCGCTACGGCGACGGGTGGACCGAGATCATCGACGGCGCCCTGTTCGCCTACGTCTGGACCCTTGGCACCGACCCCGAGTTTGTCTTGCTCGTGGAATGCCGCCGCGACGCTCAGGGGCCGGCCTGGTATTTCGCGCCCGCGCGGTTCTCGAACCGAGGGGTCTGGCTCAAACGCGCCGATAAAGACGTGTGGGGCGTGTACGGACACGATGAGCCGCCCGGCAAGCGGACGACGCAGATTTACACCACGGCCTTTGCGCGCTCGATGGCGGACCGACGAAAGTCGGCGGCCCCGGGTGATTGACAATGCCCGCGTGGGGTTTATGATAGCGGCCATGCCGTGAGCTCCTGTGCGGGACTCACGCGCCATTTCACGAACGAATCGTTAAGCCGTCGCCGCGCGGGAAATCGATCTGCGACGGCCAGGTGTTTCGCCCTTCGGCGCTGAAAGCGGAGGAACTCGCGATGGACGGTGTTGTGACGGCTGGTCGGCCTGCCCCTTTGGGGTGCGCCGGGGTTGGCGGCAGCGGCCGGGCTGCCGCCCGGCAAACGGAGCGCTGGCGCGCCGGCAACGCGCGTCTGGTCGGCGCGGCCCTGCGTTGGGCGCATGGCAAGCTCGCGCCGTGGCTACGATACAAATACCGGTCGCTGTCGCAACGCGACGCCGACGTGCTCGCCGCGTCGGCCGTCGAGCGCGGCTGGGAACACCGGGCGACGTTCGACCGCCAAGAAGGGACGCTCAATGCCTGGCTCTCGACGATCGCCGACCACTTGGCCCTCGACGAAGTTGGCGACTGGTGGCGCAAAAACCGCGACGCCGCGACGGCGGCGAGTGTCGATTGGCAAGAAGCCCTGCCCGACACGCACCTGGCCGGCGACGTGGCAGATGCGGTCGCGGACGAGCCCGACATCCGGCCCGAACTACTCCAGGCGATGGACGAGGTTCTGTCGCCCAACCAGGTCGTTGTTCTGTTGGCCGACGCGCGCTCCCCGGAGGGCATCGCGCCGGCCGCCGAACTGGCCGCGGAGCTGCGCATCTCGGTCGAAGCCGTCTACATGCTTCGCCTTCGCGCGCACCAAAAGCTCGGGCCGGAGCTGGTGCGCCGCGGGCTCGCCCCCAAACCTTTCCAAACTAACGGGGGGAGCGTAGAGGACACACACACACACACACACACACACACACACACACACACACCACAATAGCTCCGGGTGTGTCTGGCGAATCGGAAAAAAATGGGCGGGCCCGTTAGGCTCTTCGGTATAGCTCAATAGAGGCCATGCGGGACGCCGCCCTACGGTGGCGGACCATTTTGGCGCCAACCAGGTCGAATCCGATCGACGAAACAAGGCTCCCGCGCGTGAAACGGTGCCATTGGCTACGTGCGCTGCTTCGAACCGTGGAAGTTCGATTCCGCCCAATTTGTCGGGTGACGCCGAATTCACGCGCGGCCCTGGGCGACCGGGGCGGTTCGACCATTCGTCGTGTAGGTAACTCGTTCGGAAGTGTCAATTAAGGAGAACCAACATGCGGCGTTCGTCTTGCAAATTGATGGCATTAGGGGCCGTGGCCCTGTCCGTAATCGGTGCTTCGGTGGCGCGGCCCGCAGGCTATACGGTGCAACAAGGCAACTGCACCATGCAAGCGGTGCAAATCTGCCACCCAGGCGGGACCAATTGCACGGTCCTTGCCGGGATCGATTTGAATGGCACCAATGTTTGTTACGCGTACGGTTGCAGCGGAGGGACTGCCGGCATGTATAATTTTTGCATTAGTGGCGGCGCAAGTGGCGGCTGCTCGGAGTCATTGAATCCGGGAACGGCGAGCGTGGTCACCTGTACGACGGGCTCATGCAACCAGTGGCAATGCACGGTGGCGGACGCCATCTGCACCATGACCCTCGTCGGCAGCGTTCCCGCAACAAGTTGCCGATGTCCGGCGGGTGGCGGAACGCCCGTCACGGAGGTCTTTTATCCCTCGCACTGCGACCCCGCCCCCGCTTCTTGATCGAGATTCGGATTGTCTCGGAGGAACGCAGGTCTATTATGCCTCTAGCTGCAACCCCGCCCCCCGGGTAACAAAAGGAACACGCGAACGAAACGCCATTCCGCGGAACCGCAACCCTCAAGGCCAAAACGGGCCATGATAAATCCAAACTCAGGCAACAACCGCCGAGCCCTCGCGCTCGGCTTGGTACTGGCAATGCTCGCCCCGGCCGGTCCGGCACTCGCGGAAGAGTCCACGGACGACGCCGAGCAACAGGCGGACCCGCGCGCGGCACGGCTTGCCGAAATCGTCGCGAATGTACGCGCCGCCGAAGCGCTCTACGAGAACGCGGAGCTGCTGTTGACGAAATCATTCAATCAACACACGAACGCCAACGATCACGGCGGGGTGATCGAGACCTCCTCGTCGACCACTCGTTGCGTTCTTCAGGATGGAATGCTCTACCTGCGGCTCGACGGGGAAGTGCGCATTCACTCGGGGAAGACACTGCTCGATCACTCGCTGCAAGGATTCGATGGCGAGAGGACGCGAATCCTGGAAAAGGGAGCGATCGGCAACATTTACCGTGGCCGCTTCTGGGACATTCGGGTTCCGCGCCCGCATACGCTTGTGCTCGGCGTCGGATGGACCAAGGAGCCCCTTTCAGCGTTGCTGTCAGGGGCGCCTTTTCGGGAATCGTGGCACGGCCGAGCGCTCTATGAAGGAGAAGAGCGCCTAGGGGAGGTTGACTGCGTGCGAATTCGCTTGGACCTTTGGCGCGAGGGCGAGGACGCCCAATCGGGCAACACCGACTGGATCATTATGTGGCTAGCGCCCCACCGCAGCCACCTTCCCGTGCGTGTGGCGACCTACGTCCCCGGCTATAGCCGGAATCACCCGATCCAAACCGGCGGCGCCGATGACTTCCGCGAAATCAGTCCGGGGATTTGGTTCCCGTTCCGGGTTTCGGTGCGCATCTTCGACGAGGCGGCGCTGTGGGACAACAAGGTGGTGCCGCGCAGCGACGCGGTCTATCGATTCGACAAAGTCGACCTCAACCCCCGTTATCCAAAATCGCTGTTTTCGGACATCGAGTTCCCGCCGGGAACGCCGGTTTACGAATTGGAAGGCGACAAGATCATCCGGCAGTACACCGAACGCGCCGGCGTGATCGGATCGCTGTGGGCGAATAAATACAAGCTCGTCGCCGCGCACGTATTGTTGGGGGCCTGCGGCCTGCTCGTGTGGGCCGCCGTGCGGCGAAGGAGGCGCGCCGCACAGCCGGCGCCTCACGCCGCGTAACCACTCTTCAACCCCTTTACGAATCGCGGGAGGTGGACAATGCGTATCGCGGCCATCGCGACAGGACGGCGCGGCCTCATGTTTCCGGCGCTCGCCGCCCTGCTCTTGCTTGGCGGTTGGGCGGCGCTGGCATTCGTCCGCGCCGCGCCGACGCAGCCTGGGGCGGCCCGAGCGAACCAACCGCCCGGAGCGCCGCCGAACGTGGCTGTCGCCGCGGCGGCGGTGACGGCGCCGGCGGCCGAGGCGACGATCGCATCGCAACCCGCGCTGGAGTTGCCGGACGGCCCGCTTGACCTCGGCAGCGGCGGGCCGGGGGACGTGCTCGAAGGCGACTTCGAACTTCGCAATCCTACCGACAGTCCCGTCGACTTTGCCCTGCGCGCCACCTGCGGGTGTACCAGGCTCGGCCCGTTGGTCGGAGTCGTCGGGCCGCACGGCGCCCAGAAGATCGAGATCGCTACACAGCTCGAACGGCGCGTCGGGACGGCCCGCCGCGTTGAGATCACCGTTACCGACAAGCGCAGGGAGCGCCGCTTCGGCGCTTTGTTGGTCGTGGGCGAGTGCCCGTCGCCCTTGTCACTCACGCCCGACGAAGTCAGCTTCTCGCAGGTCTCGCGCGGCGAAGCGGCGTCGCAACAGATTCTGGTCCGCACGTCCGAGGGAGGGCCGCTCGACGCGCGCCGCCTGCGCTTCGAGATCGACTCGGATTGCGTCGACGTTCGCCTCGATCCGTCCGACCCGCACGAATGCCGGCTTACAGTCGCGGTCAAGCGAGATGCCCCTTTGGGCTACTTCAACGATGCGTTGACGCTTCTCCTGGCCGAGGATGAAAGCCGGCCGGTGCGCGTCGTCGTCCAGGGTGAAATTGTAGGCGCCGTCGTTGTTTCGCCGGCGGTGTTGCGATTGAAACACGGCGCCCCGCGCAAACGCCCGCTCGAGCACTCGTTTTTTGTGCTGCGGCCAGGCGGCCGAGCGCTCGGCGAACTTATTGACGTCGAAGCTCCGCGCGGCGTGGCCGTGAAAGCGATGCCGCAACCGAGCGCGCGCGCTTCAGTGCGCCGGTTCTCGGTCGCCGTGCCCGGATCGGTGGCGACCGACTTCGAAATCAAGCTGCGCTTCCGCGACCTGCCCGAGCCCGCCGTCTTGACCGTCAAGGCGGCGGCCGAATCGGACGTCGCCACGAGCACCGAAGGCATTGTGCGCGCCGCGGTACCGTGAATTCAGCCGTATTTCCAGGCCCGAGTGTATGAGCGGTTTATATCATCGCGGCGGCGTGACGTTGATGGAATTGCTGGTCGTGATTTCCATTATTGGCATGCTGATGGCGCTGTTGCTGCCGGCCGTCCAGGCGTCGCGCGAGAGCGGGAGGCGGATGCAGTGCCAGGACCACCTGCGGCAGCAGGGTCTGGCACTGTTCAACCACGAATCGGCGTTCGGCCGGCTGCCATCGAATGGTTGGGGCTATCTCTGGGTCGGCGATCCCGACCGCGGCACGGGGCCGCGGCAGCCGGGCGGATGGATTTATGCGACCTTACCCTACCTTGAGCGCGGCGATTTGCGGCGCCTGGGCACCGGGCAAGCAAAGTCCGACAAGGAAAAGTCGCTGGCCCTGTTGCTTGCGTTCCCATTGACATTATTCAACTGCCCGAGCCGCCGCGCGCCCGCGCTCTATCCCACGCCGTGGCAGCCGTTCAACAGCTCGGCCATTTACGCCGCTGCCAAGAGCGACTATGCGGTCAACGGTGGAGACGTGTTTCTCGACGTGGGCGAGGGACCGCTGACGCTCGCGCAGGGCGACGACCCGAATTACCAGTGGCCCAAGCCGAAGACCGACTTCACCGGCGTCTGCTTCTTGCGCAGCGAGATCACCTTCGCGCACATCAAAGACGGCAAGAGTTATACCTATCTGGTCGGGGAAAAGAACGTGCGCGACTATACGAGCGGCACTGACAAGGGTGACGACCAGAGCATGTATTCCGGCGACGATTTTGACATTGCGCGCTGGACGCCACTCGGCTGGACGCCGCTCAACGACGCGGCGGGCAACTACGACTTCGGCCGCTTCGGCAGTCCTCACCCGCACGGTTGCAACTTCGTGTTTTGCGACGGGTCGGTGCGGACGATCGGTTACGGCGTCGACGCCGAGGTGCATCGGCGGCTGGGCAATCGGCAAGACCTGGAGGTCATCGACGATGGCTGGCTGAAGTAGGATTGTGGATTTGCGATTTTGGATCTCCGGCCTGTCGGTCTTAGGGCTTTGGTGTTGGGCTTTCGAACTCGGGGTTTGACGAATTAGGGAGGGTGGACGATGGCGGGATTGATCGAACGGACCGAGCGTCTCGTGCCTAAGGCGGCGACGGCGCACGCCGAAACGGAGCCTCAACATCTCGCGGGGCGAGACGGCTACGATGCGCTGCTGACGGTCATCGTCCCGGTCTACAACGAGGCGGCGACGGTCGATGAATTGCTGCGCCGCGTGGTTGACGTGCCGCTCGAGATTCAGGTGATCGTCGTCGACGACGGTTCGAGCGACGGCACGACGGCGATTCTCGAACGCTGGGAAGGGCACCCGCTGGTCGAACTGCTGGCGCACACGCGCAACCGGGGCAAAGGGGCGGCGGTCCGCACGGCGCTCGAACACGCGCGGGGCCGTTATGCGATCGTGCAAGACGCCGACCTGGAATACGACCCTCGCGACTACCTGCGCCTGCTGGAGCCGCTTTTGGCCGGCGAGGCGGACGTTGTGTACGGGTCGCGATACCTCAACGAGCGTAGCCGAATTCGTGAGAATTCGGGCCGAGGCAGGGGAACTCTCACGAGTTCAGCTACGGGCCTGGCGCCTACGCCGCCGTGGACTACGTTCCGTGTCGGGGTTTGTGCATTGAACGTGGCGACCCGCTGGCTCTACGGGACGCGGCTCAGCGACGAGGCCACGTGCTACAAGCTGTTCCGAACGGAAACGCTCAGGGCCATGCGTCTAGAGTGCGAGCGGTTTGAGTTTTGCCCGGAGGTGACGGCCAAGGCCTGCTGCATGGGGTTGCGCATCTCGGAAGTGCCGGTCGGATACCATCCTCGCGGCGCCGCGCAAGGAAAGAAAATTCGCTTGCGCGACGGAATTGAAGCGCTGAAGACGTTATGGCGCTGGCGGAAGTGGACCGGGTAGGGACGAGACCGGCGGAGGATGGCCTTCCCAGGCCGTCCGGTGACAGCGAGAACAAAGAACGACGCGGCAACCCTGGAAAGGCCATCCTCCTCATACCCAATGATCGCGAAACTTTTACGACGACCAGGCGTTGTTGCTACGCTCTTGCTGAGCCTTCACGCCGCGCTACTGGCATGGGCGGCCACGCGGCACAGCCCGGCGATCGACGAGGTGGGGCATCTAGCCGCCGGTTTGAGCCACTGGAAGTTCGGCCGCTTTGACCTTTACCGCGTGAACCCGCCGCTGGTGAGGCTGGTGGCGACCGCGCCGGTCGCGCTTATGCGTCCGCAGATGAATTGGGCTGCCTATTCGGTCCTGCCCGGCACGCGTTCGGAGTTCGATTGCGGCGAGCGCTTCATCGCGGTCAATGGCGCGCGCTCGCTTTGGTTCTTCACCGTGGCGCGCTGGGCCTGTATTCCCTTCAGCTTGCTCGGGGGCTGCGTCTGCTATCGCTGGGCCGGCAAGCTGTACGGCCCGGCGGGCGGACTGCTGGCCTTGTCGCTGTGGTGTTTTTGCCCCAATGTCTGGGCGCACGCGCAGATGATCACGCCCGACGTGGGCGCCACGTCGACCGGCGCGGCGGCTTGCTATCTGTTTTGGCGCTGGCTGCGCGGGCCGACGTGGCCGCGCGCTTTCGCGGCGGGCAGCGTGCTTGGCCTAGCCGAGTTGACAAAAGCGACTTTCTTGGTGTTGTACGTCGTTTGGCCGCTGGCCTGGATTGTATGGCGGCTGAGCGCGCGCGTAGGCCAGGCCTTCCAGGCTGACGGCACCGCGGTCGCAAGCGGCGACGCTCAGTCGCGATGCGACGAACATCCGACTCAAGAGTCTGGCCTACGTCAAGCGGCGCACCTGACAGTGATGGTGGGGCTCTGCCTCTATGTGGTCAACCTGGGCTACGCGTTCGAAGGCTCGTTTCATCGGCTTGGAGATTATCGGTTCATCAGTGAAGCGCTCGGCGGCCCGCGCGACCCGCAAGCGCCGGACGGCTGGCCGGGCAATCGCTTCGCGGAAACCCCAATTGCGGACCTCCGCCTTCCGTTGCCGGCCGACTACGTTTTGGGCGTCGACCAGCAGAAGAGCGATTTCGAGCGCGGCTACCCGTCGTACCTGCGCGGCGAGCGCGGCCACCGTCACGGCGCCGAAGAACACGCCAAACGAGCGCAGCGATATGGCCGACTCGCCCGCTCGTGTCAACGCACTTCGCAACCCAAGCTAACGGCGTGCCAAATGCGATAGCGTGTCGCGTTTGGCACGCCATTAGCGTGTGTCGGCAGAAGACTGGAACGAGCCGCCCGGCGCGCCGACGACGCAGATTTACACCACGGCGTTTGCGCGATCGATGCGGGATGAGAAAAAGTCCGAAGCTAAGTGACACTAAGCATGGTCTAGTCCTTAAACAAGCATAGCCAGAATCCTCTGTGGCGCCGCGTCACGAAAAAAACGCGTAACCGCCGGCGTTTTCCGGGGTACTTGTGGTGTGGGGCCGTCAACACACCACGTCAGCACGGAGGATTTCAAGTGAGCAAGAGTATCCCACAAAGGATGCGGTCCCGCCAGAGGCGCATCGCGGCACGATTGGACCGATTCAATTATCCGCCCGACATGAGCCGGCCGATGATGCGCGGCAGCAATCTGCACTACGAACTGGCCGATCGCGCCGTCGGCACGGCGTATGGCGGGATCGGCCTGGTGCATCAGTTGGTCGAGCGCTTGGATTTGGCTCGCGAAATCAACGAGC
>DATLUO010000170.1 GCA_035533075.1 Pirellulales bacterium
GCCCCCTGAACCCTGAACCCTGAACCCTGAACCCTGAACCCTGAACCCTGAACCCTGAACCCTGAACCCTGAACCCTGAACCCTGAACCCTGAACCCTGAACCCTGAACCCTGAACCTCGGAGAACCCAACACCATGCCCAAGCGAGAAAAGACGCAACGACCTGCCAAGCGGACGACGGCGGACGAACGGCCGCCCAGCCAGCGCGATTGCGGAATCTACGAACAACATATCCTGCGCGGCGAGACGCAACAACACGTGGCCGCCGCACACGCCTTGTCGCAGCAGCGAGTCGCCCAAATCGCCGCCCGTGTCGAAGCCTGGCTCGCCGCCCACCCCGAACATCCCCTGGCCCAAAGCCTGCGGCTGCGCTGCGCGCGGCGCTGGGAGACGCTGTGGGACGAGTCGATGGCCAGCTTCGCGCGCAGCCGCCAAAACCGTGAAATCAAGAAAGAACGCACCGCCCGGGGCAAGGCCGCGGCCGGCGGCGAGGCGCCGCCCGTGACGACCGTCGTCGAACAGACCATCCGCGAACAGAACGGCGACCCGCGCTTTCTGAGCATCGCCCGACGCGTGGCCGAACGGCAAGACCGGCTGTGGATGCGAGAGGATTGCGTAGAGCAACCGTCCCCGGTCGCTTCCGGTGTTGGCAGCCAGGAGCCGTCGAGCAGCCGAGGACGCTTTGGCGACGAGCTGCGCAAGCGAGGACGCTTACCCTACGGGGAGCGGTTCCCGCATCTGCCGGTGGGCCTGTGCGATCTGGAGTATCTGGCGTGCGGGCTGTCGCCGGGCGGCTTGACGCCCGTCTCGACGCTGTTCGAGCAGCGGTGCGCCGACGCTTTTCGGGCGCTGGGGTTCGACGTGCGCGAGCTGGGGCAGGGCTGCGGGCGGGTGGCCGACTGCCTGGCCGTGGCCGTCGCCGAACGGTTCGCCGTGGTCATCGACGCCAAGGTGCGGCGGCGCGGTTACACGCTGGCCACCGACGACCGGCAGTTCTGCGAATACGCCACGACCCACACACGTGAATTGGCCGCATCGGGTATCGAACGCGTCTATTTCGCCGTCATCGGCCGCGGCTTTCGTCACGACGATCTCGACAAGCTCGCCCGGTTCATGACCGGCACGCCCATTCGCGGCGTCGTGTTCATCGAAGCCGAGGCCCTGATGCGGCTGGTACACGAGAGCATCGGCAAGCGACGAGAGTTCCGGCTGGCCGAAATCGACCGACTTCTGTTCGGCAATAAAATCATCGAGTGAATGGCGGAACAAATTCGGCATAACGCTAGATCACACCGGTTGCACGCGCAATGCCAGCCAGAACGTGCGGCAGGGCCGCGAGAAGAGCCGCGCGTGAGGAGAACGCGGGGCGTTGCGTCAGGGCGTTTCCAGAATCTCCTGCCAGCTTCCAGCGGCGGCGGTCGATCGAACGTGGCCAGAAAGCCTTGCGGGCTTTCACGCCCCATGTCTTTTAACGTGGCATCGAACGTCATGGCCATAATTGGGTTCCTTCTAGTCGATATCGGTGGGCCGGCGCTCGCAAGCTCGCTGGTCCCGCCCTACGGAGAGTTACTCGACAATTCGAGCTGGCGCCGTTATTCTGCGGGTGCGCTGCATGAATCGTTTCTCGACGCCGCCAAGTAAGGAACACCGCCATGAAATCGCTTTACATTTTGCTGATCGCGCCGCTGCTGTTGCTTGCCCCGCGGGCCACGGCCGAAGACAAACCCGCCGTGCCCGACCGCGAGACGCTGATCAAACAATTCGAGCGCTCGATGTCGGGCGCGACGCTCGTCGGTTACTACACGATTAACGGCCAGGAGGAAAAGAAGGGTCTGAAAGAGGATAAATACGTGCTGAAGAGCGTGAAGAAGCTGAAGCACGGCGATTTTTGGGAATTCGAATGGCAGTATGGCGAGGGCGGCAAGACGGGCACGCTGCCGGTTGAAGTCAAGTGGGCGGGCGATACGCCCGTCATCACCCTCACCGACGTGCTCGTGCCGGGCTTCGGCACGTTCAGCGCGCGGGTGCTCTTTTATCGCCATGAATACGCCGGCACCTGGAGCGCCTCGGACCACGGCGGCCGAATGTTCGGCAAAGTCGTGCCCGCACATAACGATAAGCAGCAGGGCCTTCCATGACGGCCGGCCATCACGAAGCCGGCGCTGCGGCGGAAGCCCTCGTCTATCTCAACGGCCGCATGCTGCCGACGTCGCAGGCGCACCTGGCGATCTTCGATGCCGGGGTGGTCATGGGAGCGACCGTGACGGAGATGACGCGCACCTTCCGCCAGCGGCCGTTTCGGCTGGAAGAGCATCTCGATCGGCTGTTTCGTTCGCTGCGCCACGTGCGGTTCGCCATCGGGCCAAGCAAAGACGAACTGGCGGCGGCATCGCGCGAACTGGTGGCCCACAATGCGGCGCTGCTGCACCCGGGAGCGGAACTAGGAGTGATTCAGTTCGTGACTGCCGGCGAGGTCGCGGCTTATGCCGGCTCGGCCGGCCGAGCGGCCCGCACCTCGCCCACAGTTTGCGTCCACACGTTTCCGCTCGCTTGGCAGCAGTGGGCGAGGAAAATGCGCGCAGGGACGCACCTGATCACGCCCTGCACGCGCCACGTGCCGCCGCAGTGCATCGACCCGAAGATCAAGTACCGCAGCCGCATGCACTGTTATCTGGCCGACCAGGAGGCGCGGCTCGTCGATCCGGAAGCCTCGGCCCTGTTGCTCGACCTCGACGGCAACCTCACGGAGACAAGCAGCGCGAGTTTTCTGATGGTGGAAGGCGGCGCCATCGTCTCGCCCACCACCCGCAACACCCTGCCGGGCATCAGCCGGGCCACGGTGATCGAGCTGGCGGCGCAACTCGGCATGGCCTTCGTCGAACGCGACATTCAGACGTACCACGCGGTCAACGCCGACGAGGCGTTTTTGGCCAGCACGCCCTATTGCCTGATGCCGGTCACCAAGATCAACGGCCTGCCGATCGGCGACGGCAAGCCCGGCCCGGTCTTTCGCCGATTGCTCGACGCCTGGAGCGAACTCGTCGGCGTGGACATCGAACGGCAAATCATCGACGGCGCGGCTGTGTGCTGACCGGGAACAGTTTGATGCCTTTGAACATTTATCCCGATGTCCGTTCATCTGGGTCGGTGCCCGCTGGATGGGCTCCGGTAAAAGGCGGTACTATAAAGTATCCTGTCCGCAACGCGGCGCTTCGCAGGTATCTTCGTCAACTCTTGCCTGGACGGTGGCAAAAAGTCATCAAACAAGGCAACAGTGGCGAGGTCCATTATCTCGAACACGAGTCCGGACAGGTTGCGGACGTCAAGTTCTTTCCCATACGAGACGAAAACCCATGAACCTCGAATCCTTGCTTTCTCGCGAGCTGCCAGCCGCGTCGAACGGCATAGCGCTGTTCGCCGTGCTCAATTTAGGGTTGATCGAGTCGCTGGCCAACGGCGCACTGGGCACGGCCGAAGCGGTGCGCGTGTTCTACAACGCCGAGAACTGTTTGTTTGTCGAAAAGCGGCTGCGCGACAAGACGGCCCGTGAGATCATGAGCCGCGGCGTGCAGCTCCCCGACCTGTTTGCTGCCTTTTCAGAAGACGACGCTCGTCGCGAATTCCAGCACGAACTGGCCGCGATGCGAACGCTGTGCCTCAAGTTGCTTGAACAACAGCGCCTGGCGGCATGACTGCGCGCCTCGATCGGACGTCGATTTCACCTTGTGGGATTTCCAAGATCGTCATCGAGAAGCCCGGCTGAAGCCGGCTCAAGAATTCTCAGTTTTGCTCCTCAACCACCAGCTAAAGCTGGTGGCAAACACGATGCGTGTCACCGGTCATCGCCTACCCTCCCTGCCGCTGCTGATAGATCGCCTGCAACAGCGTTTCCACGTCGGGATACTTCTTTTTCACTTTGAGGGCCGCCTCCAGCAGCCGGCGGGCGTCGCTCTCGGAATGGCCCAACTGACGCAGCACCTGGAACGTTTCGTCGACTACGTCGTGCTCGACCTCCGCCGCCGTGGGTTGCTCGCGGGCCACCATCAACGCGAACTTCGGCACCTTGCGGCGCAGCTTGGCGATGATCCGCTCCGCCAGCGCCGCCCCCACGCCGGGCAAGGCGGAGAGCGACTTGGCGTCCTGCTCTTCGATGGCCGTCGCCACTTCCGGCACGGGCCGCACCATCGCCCGCAACGCCTTCTTCACGCCGACTCCGTCGACCGAGCAGATCAACTCGAAAAACTCCCGCTCGATTTCGCTCAAAAAGCCGATCAACCGCGGCGTCAAGCGGCCATGGGCCGGGTTGCCTTCCAGATAATCAATGGTGTGCAAGCTCACCTGCTGGCCGATGCAGCCTTGCAGTTGCCGCCGCGTGAATTCGGGAATGCGGACCTCATATTCGAACGCCCCGATGCCCAGCGTCAACGAATCGTCGGCGATCGAGAGAAGTTGCCCGGTGATTTTGGTGATCATGGCGGGAAAGTCTAACCGAGCGGGGTCCGCAAAACAACCGCCCCGCGGGGCGTGTCGTAGCGGTCATCGCGATCGCGCCGTCTTTGATCGCACGGAACCTGATGGCGGGCGGCCGCGTGTCTTGTCGGAGGCCAAATAGCAACCTATGACTCTGAGGGGCAGTATTTCACCGGGAACTCAAACATGCAAACGTCGATTCCGGGCAGCATTGCCCCTCATGGTTACTCGATGGAAGCGTCGCCTGCCAACCTTTGCCTCAACCGGCCGAAAACTTCCGTCGAGGCCGAGAACAAGCAGGTCGTCAAGCGTATCTGGAACGAGCTCGTCAATGGCAGTTGCCGAGAATCGCTCACGGAGCTGGTCGGCACCGCATTTGTCGATCGTGCGCCGCTGCCCGGATTGTCTTCCGACTTCGACGGTTTGTGCGTGCGTCTGGACGTCCTTCATCGGGCGTTTCCTGACTTCCATTCCACCATCATGGACCTGATCGCGGAGGACGACAAAGTCGTTGCCGTCGTCGAATCGACGGGCACGCACCGAGGAGATTTTCTGGGTATGCCCGCCACGGGACGGCGCTTCACGATTCAAGAGATCCAGATCCTGAGAATCCTTGACGGCAAAATGGTCGAGCACTGGCAGGTGGCCGACGTTTACGGAATGTTAGTGCAGTTGGGATTCGCCAACTCGCCGTCAACGGCGGCCCGATAGGCCAACTTCATTCCCTTCCTGGATGTTCGGACCACGCGCGCCTGAGCATCCAGTCCACTATTCGCAAGAAGCATCGATGTCGTGCTCGACGGACGAGATGACGGTCTCCCCGACTCATGACGGGTCCCTGATGCCGCCCTGCGCGCTCGGCAGCAAGGCCGTTCCGCTCGCGGAGCGAGCGGGCTACGTAGCCCGCTTGCTCCGCAAGCGGAAGGGCTTCTCGCCCGTCCGTACTCCTTGGCCGAGAGGGCCGAAGCCGCGGTCCCACGGTTTCTCCAAGCAATGGTTGACGATCTGTCGCACAGGGGCGATCAGCGGCGGCGCCCTGGTCGTGGTGGCTGCAGTCGCCTTGGCCGGCAGAACCTGGCTGGCGGCACGGGCCGACGCGCTCGCGGTCAAGCCCGCCGAACCGCCGCCGGCGACCGTCCGCGTGGCCCGCTTCGAACCGGAGATCGTGACGCCCGGTCTCCGCTACAGCGCCGTGGTGAAGGAGATCGGCAGCGCCGAACTGTCATTCCGCGTCGGGGGGACGGTCGACGACATCCACCGCCTAAGCGGACCGGAAGGACGCGAGCATCCCATTCACGAAGGCGACCGCGTCGCCAAGGGCGCCGCGCTGGCGTCGCTGGATACGGCCGACTTTCGCCGAGAACGGGCAATCGCCGCCGAGAAGCTGGCGATCGCGCAAGCCAGGCTGGCCCAGCTCGAAACGCAATCCGGCCTGGCGACGATCGAACTGCGCCGCACCGAGCAGCTCGTCGGCCGTGGTGCCGCCACCGACGCCGAGCTCGACGCGGCCCGAAGCCGACAGCTTTCCACGGCGGCGGCCGTCGCCGGCGGGCGGCGCGACATCGAAAGCGCGCGGATCGGCGTGGAGCAGGCGGAGGCCAACCTAACCTACTGTACTCTGGTTTCGCCGCTCGAAGAGGGGACCGTGGCCGCGCGTTACATCGACGTCGGCGAGCGCGTCATGGCCAATCAGCGGGCGTTTCGCATCCTCGACCTTTCCAGCGTGGTGATTGCCTTCGGCGTACCGGACGCGCTGGTCGGCCGGCTCGCCCTCGGGCAGGCGATCGACGTGAGCTGCGAGGCCCTGCCGGGTCAGCAGTTCCACGGAGTCGTCCATAAGATCGGCGCGGCCGCCGAGCCACAGAGCCGCACATACACCGTCGAAGTCCGCATCGACGATCCCCGGGGTCTGCGGCCCGGCATGATCGCCAGCGTGCTCTTGGAGCGCGAAGTTCGCGCCTATTTGCTCCCCTTGACGGCCATCTTGCCCAGCACGGCCCGTGGGGCCTATGAGGTGTTTCGCGTGACGGAGGAGAGCGGCCAGCCGGTCGTCCGCCGTGTTCTAGTGGAGTTCGACGACGTGATCGACAACCGAGTTACCATTAAAGTCGGCGACGGAGCGTCGCTCGAGCCGGGCGACCGCGTCGTCGCCACGGGAACGCACCGTCTGTATGACGGCCAGCGGGTCGTCGTCGAAGAATGAGGTCGAGGAGCAATCTGGTGAACCCGTTCCCGCCGGCCGGCCGCGCTGCCCGCCCACGTCGCATGACGACGGCACAGTACTTCGTCTACAAGCGGCCGGTCGCCTGGACGCTGTTCTTCGCCACGGCGCTGTGGGGCGTGTATGCCTATCACTCGATGCCCCAGCGGCAGGACCCCTTGCTTCAGGTCCGCAGCGGCGTGGTTGTCACCGCCTATCCGGGAGCGAGCGCGGTCGAAGTCGAGCAGGAGCTGTCGCGCAAAGTCGAGAAGAAGCTGGCGGAGAACCCCGCCGTCGAACACGTCCGCTCGGTCAGCCGCCAAGGTGTGTCGGTCGTGTACGTCGATCTCTACGATACCGTCAAAGACGCCGAGCAGACCTGGCAGGATCTCGACAACAAGCTCGCGGCGATGACCGATCTGCCGACGGCGGGCGGCCAGCCGCTTCGTCCGCGGCTCGACAAAGATTTCGGCGACACCGTCACGGTGATGCTCACGGTGAGCAGCCCGCCCGTCTCGGATTTCGAGGTGGACGTCCGCGCGCAGGTCATCGCCCGGCGGCTGGCCGAGCTGCGCGCCTCTCGCCCGTCGGCCCTGCGCGACCGCCGGATGAGCAGCGTGCTCGTTCACCCCGCGAGCTTCGACGCCAGCCTGGTCGAACGCTTGGGCCGGTCGGCGCTGGCCGCACTTGCCGAGCGCGGGCTGGCGGAGGACGGACAGTATCTGAAGATGCTCGGCGCGGCGGCCATCGACTTCCGCCTTTCGCCGGGCACCGATCCGGAACGACTGCGCCGCGATTTCCAGCGCTGGCAGGAGAGGACCCTCGGCGCCAGTCTGACGAGCTACCCGGACGTTTGGCCGCCGGTGGTCGTCGAGTCGCTCGAAGAGCTGCCTGGCGCGCTGAAGACGCGGTGCCAGGCGGAGCCGGGCGGCGTCGCGACCTATAGTTACGAGCAGTTGCACCGCTTCGCCGACGTGATTCAAGACCGGCTCCGTCAGTCGTCCAAAATCGGCAAGATCGAGCAGCTTGGCGTGGTCGATGAGGCCGTCTACCTCTATTTGAGCGGGCGGCGCCTCGGCGCATCGGGTCTCGATATCGAGACGCTACGACAGCGAATTGCCCAGCGGAACATCGACGTGCCGGGCGGCACCTTCGAGCTGCCGCGGCAGAACCTGACGGTCAGGCCCAGCGGCAAACTCAACGGGCCCGCCGATCTGGCGGAGATCGTCGTCGATGTGCGGGAGGGCTACCCAGTTTACTTGCGCGATCTCGTCGAGGTCGTCCGCGGTTACGACGACCCTCCCCGCATACTGAACTTGCGTACGATCAAAGCGGGCGAGCGACTCTGGACGACGCGTGCCGTCACGCTTTCCATACGCCAGGTGAAAGGGAGCCAGATCGCCGACTTCTCTCGTGAGGTCGACGCGGCGCTGGCGTCGCTCAAAGGCGTTTTGCCCGACGACTTGCGCATCGAGCGGACAAGCGACGAGCCCGAGCGCGTGAAGCACAAGATCGGCGAATTCAAACAGTGCCTGCTGGAGGCGATTGTGATCGTGGTGGTCGTCGCCTTGTTGTTCATGGAGTGGCGCAGCGCTCTGGTGGTGGCGGTTTCCATTCCGATCACGTTGGCCATGACGCTGGGCCTATGCAGCATATTGGGAATCGACCTGCAGCAAGTTTCGATCGCCGCGCTGATCATTGCCCTGGGGCTGTTGGTGGACGACCCCGTGGTAGCCTGCGACGCGATCAACCGCGAGATGGCCCACGGCGTGCGCCGCGATGTTGCCGCCTGGCTGGGACCTCAGAAGCTGTCCCGCGCGATTTCTTATGCCACCGTGACGAACTGCGTGGCCTTTTTGCCACTGCTGCTGATCGGCGGCCTCGTGGGCGAGTATATCTATTCGCTGCCGGTGGTTGTGACGGCCTCTCTGGTCGCCAGCCGCATTGTGTCGATGACGTTCATACCGCTGCTCGGTTATTACATGCTCAAGGGGCAACCGGGCATGGAATCCGGCCTGCTGCCGGGTGGCAAAGCTTCTCGCTTCGCTCGGCTCTACAACGGCTTTTCCGAGTTGTGTACGCGCTACAAATGGACCACGCTGGCGGCATGCCTGATCGTGCTTGCAACGGCGCTCAGCCTGACGCCGCTGATCGGCACGAGCTTTTTTCCGAAAGACCTCCACACGGTTTTCACGGTCGACTTGCTGCTGCCCGAGGGAACGCCGGTCCGGCAGACAAAAGCCGAAACGATGCGCGCGATCGCCGAACTCGACCGGCTGCTCGGCGACGAGGCCCAGGCGTACACGACCTTCGTCGGCGCCGGCGGCGCCCGCTTTTGGTTGTCGATCGTGCCCGAACAGCCGGCGCCGAACTATGCACAAATTATGGTCCACACTCGCGACCGAGGCCGCACCAGCGCCTTGGCCGACCGGCTCAAGCGCGAGCTGCCGCCGAGGCTGGCGACGGCCCGCGTCCACGTAAATCAGCTCGAAGCCGGCCCGCCGGTCGGCCTGCCCGTCCAGGTGCGCATTCTCGGTCCCGACATGGCGACGTTGCGAAAGGTGGGCGACCAGGTGAAGAGCCTGATGCGCGCTTTTCCCGGAGCGACCGACATCCAGGACGACTGGGAACCCGAAACCCTGCGGCTCGGCCTTCACGTGGCGGCCCAACGGGCAAACATCGCTGGGGTCACGAACGAGTCGCTGGCAAATCTGGTGCATGGCGCCCTGGCGGGCCTGACGGCAACGAACATCCGCGAGCGCGACCGGTTGATCCCGGTGGTGCTGAAACTCCGGCCCGATGAGCGCAGCCGTCTGGACGACCTTCGCACCTTGAGCCTGCCCACGGCCGGGGGCGCTTCGCACGTGCCGCTCGACGAGGTTGCCGCCTTTTGCCCGGAGGCGGTCGCGCCCAAGGTCGCGCGTCGAGACCATCAGCGGTGTCTCACCGTCAAGTGCGACACGGTCCGGGGCGTGTTGCCGAGCAGCGTGGTCAAGTACCTCGAGAGCAAACTGCCGGAAAGCGCGCGAGGCTGGCCCGCGGGCTATCAATATGTCTTCGGCGGCGAAAAGGAGGAGCAGGAGAAAGGGTTCGGCTCGACGTGCATGGCCATGCTGATGTCGTTGGCGGCGATCTATCTTGCCCTGGTGATGCAGTTCAACAGCCTGACGAAGCCGTTGGTGGTTTTCACGGCGGTGCCTTTCGGCATGGTGGGCGGGCTGATGGGACTCTTGTTCTTCAACGTCCCCATCGGCTTTTTGGCGTTGCTGGGTCTGGCATCGCTGGCCGGCGTGATCATCAGCCATATCATCGTACTCTTCGAGTACATCGAAGAGGCGCACGAGCGCGGCGAACCGTTGCGAAAGGCGGTGATCGACGCGGCGCTGGTCCGGCTGCGGCCGGTGCTGGTGACGGTGTTGGCTACCGTCGGCGGTCTGATTCCCTTGGCTCTGCGCGGCGGTCCGCTTTGGGAGCCGCTCTGTTACGTGCAGATCGTAGGGCTGCTGTTGGCGACGCTGGTCACCAAGGTGCTCGTGCCGGTGCTGTACGTCGTTTTCGTCGAGGACCTTAAATTGATTCGCTGGTCCGCACCTGCGTCAGGCCCGCCAGAAAGAACAATAGCATGTTGACCATCGGAATGATGGTCAGGTCCTGAAACATGCCGTTGCTCAGGTAACTGCCAAACGTGGCCAGAAACAGCAGGCCGTATTGCCTCGCCCACAGCGGTGCCGGCGAATGCCACAGCCGCCAGGCGTCGCGCAGCCAGTAGCCCAGCAAGACGATGAACAGGCCCGTGCCCGGCAACCCCGTCTCGGTGAGCAGCCCCAGCCAGACGTTGTGCTGCACGTAGGGACGCGCTTGGTCGAGCGGCAAATCGCTGTCGCGGTCCAACACATCGGCGAACTTGTCGCGGTAATGGCCGAAGCCGCAGCCCGTCAGCGGCTGTTCGACAAACATCCGCCAGGCGACCATCGCCAAGATCGGCCGCAGCTCGACCGACTGGGCTGTTTCGCGTTCGGACTGGCCCACGTCGCGCTTGAACTCCAACAGCCGCTGCCATTGCGTGGCGCCCCCTAGCACCAAGACCAGAAGCGTCCCGCCGATGCACGGCAGCCGCCACGAACGCGGCAGCGTCAGGCCCGCGATGACCAGCAGCATCAGCACCGCGCCCATCCACACGCAACGAGTGAGCGTGGCGAACAGGCCGCAGCCGAACAGCGCCGCTACCAGGAGCAGTGCCAACTGGCCCGGCCGCCCCAGTCGTGGCCACCACAAGAGCGTGCTTGCCAGCCCGACGGCCAGGAAGTAGCCGTTGCCGATCGGGTTCATCAGCGGCCCGCGGGCACGCCCGAAGAACTCGAAGTAATCGGCCGATGCGATGTACCGCGGAAAGATCAGCTCCGGCAGGCGCAGCCATTCAGCCACGGCGGTCGCCGCCAGATAGACGCCGAACAATGCCAGCGAGCCGGACAGCCAGCGGCTGCTCCGTTCGTTGAGTGGCAGTTGCCGCGCCGCCCAATACATGCCCGTGGGCATCAAATAGTAAAAGAGAAGCTTCGAGAGGGGCTGATTGTGCTGGTAAGTCCAGTCGTTCGCCAGCGTGCTCACGACCAGCGTGGCGATGAACGCGGCCAGCACAAATTCGGGCTTGCCGGCGGGCCGGGGCGTGAGCCAGCCCAGGCGTCGCCAGAGGGCGCATTGCAGAATGAGGGCTACAAACAAAACGCGATCGGCCGTGAGCGGAATGGGGCTCGCGTCGAGATGATAGAAGAAGTAACCGAAGCAGGAGCCGGCCAACAGCACCAAGAGCGCGGCGGCCAATGGTCCACTTCGCCAAAGCACGGCCGCCAGCCAAGCGACTGCGACCAGGGCGGCGATGGCGATAATCGGGGTCATACCGGGGATCACGATTGAGGCAGTCGGGCGGTTCGTGTACCCAAAGCTTGTGCTATCGGCCCCATTGAGCTGGTCCCACCCTACGATCGAAAGGCGCAAGCCAGGCCGACAATTTCGGGCTAGGCGCATATAGCTTGCAAACGACCGCATGGCAACTCGTTTAGCCCTCGTACACCAACCCGAAGCGCCAGCGAGGAACGTGAAAAAGAGGCAAAACCTCGCTTGCGCTTCGGGTTAGTGTGAAAATGGGAACGGGTCCGGCGAAGCTTTACTGGCGACTGCCCCACAGTGCGCGATTCCCACAAGCGCACGGCTTCCAACTGGATTGCGGCCGACGAGCCAAGCCGCGTCGCGCCTAGCGAGACGAAACCGCTCCGAGCGGCACGATGTAGACCGGCGTGCCGTTAAACTCGAAGCGGTAAGTGCCTGGCGGCAGGTGTGGTGCAGATGCAGGCGCAGGCGGCTGAACCACGACTGCCGGACACGCGCCGGGAACCAATGAAGCTGCCCGCGGGGCCGATGGCGCGACGCGGGCTGCCGGAAGCGACGCGGTCCGAGAAATCAGCGGCGGTAATACGAAGGCGACCATCGCGGTCAGCAACGTGCCGCATAACGCTCCCAACAAGAACGGACGACGCGACATAGGACTACCAGAGGGTATGCATGTGTTCGCAGCGGTGAAGACGGGTACTATTAGTGTGCCAAGTTCAGCACTACGATATTATACGCAGCAGCGGTCTGATTCATTACAGCCGCATTGGCATGATCCCGCAAGCCGGGCGGTCGCGGCTTGCTCAATCCGCCGGACGTGCCTCACCGCAGCGGCGCGAGTTGCACCGCATCGACCACCACATAACCGTCCGTCCCGCGGTTCGATACGGTAACGACCACCACGTCGCCGGCGCTCACGTCGAACTGCCCGAGTGACACAAATCGCTTTTCGACCGCGGGCGGGCGACGCTCGTTGATCGTCGCGTTCTTTTCCGTGCCGTCAACGAACACCGCCACGGGAACGTTGGTCGCCCGGTTCTCATTCGCCGTATACGCCAGCCGCGCCTCGTAGCGGCCGCTTTTCTTGACTTCCAGCTTGAACCGCAGCGATTTGCGGCCCTTCTCCGCGTTGCCGTCGTGCAGATAGCCGGCGCCGATGAAGCCGCCGATCGCGGCGCTTTCGGACCATTCACCCTCGCGTTCGGCCCGAACGTCGTCGGCCACGATGCCCGGCAGTGTAGCCGGATCGATCGCATCGGCACGTGCCGGACCGTGCCAGGCGAGAACCTGATTGTCGGCCAGCAAGCGTTCTTCAAGTCGCTTGAGGTCGATGTCTTGCACGGCGATGTCTTGCACGGCGGCCTCGCCGTCGATCGCCTGGCAGGCGGCGGTGGCGGCCGATTGGCCCAACACCATGAACACCGGCTCCATGCGAATCGAGCCATAAGCAATGTGCGAGGCCGAGAGACAGACCGGCACCAGCAGGTTCTCGCATTGTTCTTTCTTGGGCACGATCGAGCGGTAGTCGATCGGATACGGTCGAAACCCGTGGACCTGCACATCGCCCTCGTTGCTGGCGTGACCGTCTTTCACCCACCGCTGCGTGTTGTGCGAGTCCATGCCGTAGGCGGCCAGCCCGATCGAGTTTTCCGCCACCCGCCGGCCCTGGCAATGGTGCTGGCTCATCACATAGTCGGAGATCATGCGCCGCGCCTCGCGCACGTAAAGCTGGTGCGGCCAGCCGCCGTGGTCGGTGAACTCGTCTTGGCAAAGGCCCCAGCGGTTGACGGCGTTCCGCACTCGTTCCGGCAAACGCGGGTCGTTCGCCAGGAACCACATCAGTCCCTGCTGATACCCGACGTGTTCCTGGAAAATCGCTTCCCGCGCGGCATAGTCGCCGTCGGGATAGCCGTAGTTCATGCCGATGTCGTCGGTGCTGAAAGCGCCGTTGTTATTCATGTCGGTCTTGCGGTTGGGCATGGGCAAATTGCTTCCCAAGGCGTCGAACACGCCGGCCTCGATGTAGCGCCGCAGCAGCTCATAACGCAACGGGTCGTATCCGGGCGGCTTCGGAAACGGCAGGCGGTTGGCCCGGTCGTCGGTCAGGCAGAGGCGAAAGTTATAGGCCTGCACGCGGTGGTCGCCCTGACCGTGCTCGCCGGGGCTTCCGGCATGGATGCCCGGCAGCAGGCCGCTGGCCGGCTGGCCGGGCTTGACGTAGGGATCGACCGGAACTTTGAACTGGTGCTTGGTCGAGCCAAGTTGCACCCCATTGAAAGTTTCGTCGTAGACGGCATTGGCCTCCCGACCGACGTGATACGCGACGCCCGCTTTGGCCATCAGATCGCCTTCATAGCTGGCGTCGATGTAGATTCGGGCGGCGAACGCACGGCCGCTGTCCATGACGATCGTCGCGATTCGACCGGCGTTCTTTTTGACGCCGCCGACAAGGTCAAGCCGCTCGTCGAGCACGACGGTCACGCCCGCCTCTCGCACAAGCTCGTTCATGACTTGCTCGGCAACGTGCGGCTCGAAGGTCCACGCTTCGTCTTTGCCGTAGCGCTTTCCGAGGCGGCGATAGAACTCGCGCGAGATGCCGCCGATGGCGCCCTTATTGCCGATGTCGGTGGCGCCCAGCCCGCCGCAGGTCAGACCGCCAAGATGCTTGCCCGGCTCGATCAGCACCACCTTTTTTCCCATGCGTGCGGCCTGCACGGCGGCCGCCACTCCGCCGGATGTGCCACCATAGACGGCCACATCGAAGGCATCGCCCGGAGCGGCGAAAGCCATCATGATCAGGAAACCGTGAATCATAGCCATGGAACGCCTTTAGAAAAGTAGCTCACGCATTCTAACCAAACTTGGTTCCCGTTGTCGCAATTACACGCGCTGGGCTGTGGAATACATCAAGGCCGGTCACCGCGACGCGGACAAGCCGTGGTATCTCTGGCTCTGCTACGGTGGCGTCCAAGGATGTGTTGTTCGTAGATTCCGCAATCGCGCTGGCTGGGCGGCCGTTCGTCCGCCGTCGTCCGCTTGGCAGGTGGCTGCGCCTTTTCTCGCTTGGGCATGGTGTTGGGTTCTCCGGGTTCGGGGTTCGGGGTTCAGGGTTCAGGGGCCGGTTTGCTTGTGAAAAACAAGAATCAAGCGCGCCGCCTGGGCCATCTAAGTTGTTCGAGGCCCGTGGTTTGCGGCGGTCCGAGGAAGCATCGACGCCGACTTGTACAAGCGCGGAACCATCTGGCGGCTCTGTATGCAACGCCCTCCGTGGCGTTCCGAGGTCGTGCGGCTCCTGTATGCAACGCCCTCCGTGGCGTTCCGAGGTCGTGCGGGTTGGCGCCGACCGCGCTGCGCGGAATGCCACGGAGGGCGTTCCCCACAGAGCGCTCCTCGTTTGTGCAAATTTGCACAAACGAGAAAAACCCGAGGATTTCATCATCTCGTAGTTCTGAAGAGGGGATGAGCGATGAGGCATGAGGGATGGCCAAAATAAAGTCGCGAGTTGGGCGTTGAGGGGCGTTCCGCGGTGGTCCGGTCCTGCCTTCTCGCACTTTACTCGCCGACTGGCTTGGGCACGTATCGTAGGCATCACGCTCCGCCGTGATGGAACCTTTC
>DATLUO010000171.1 GCA_035533075.1 Pirellulales bacterium
GGCGCTACCGATTGCCGACCGAGGCCGAGTGGGAGTACGCCTGCCGGGCCGGCAAGAGCGAGGCGTATCGCTGGAGCGCGCGGCGCACGCCCGACGACAAGTCGGGCGAAGCGGCGGGCATCGAGCCGGCGCTCGCCGTGAGCAAGGTCGGGAGCTATCCGGCCAATGCGTTTGGGCTCCACGACATGCGGGGCAACGTCTGGGAGTGGTGTGGCGACTGGTTCGATCGCACCTATTACGGCCGTTCGCCGGTGGACGACCCCCAGGGACCCGCCGAGGGCTACCTCAAGGTCGTCCGCGGCGGCGACTGGATTTTTGTGGGCGAGCCATGTCGCATCAACTACCCCATCATGTCTCCCTGGCGAAAAAGCCCGTTCGTGGGCTTCCGCGTCGTGTGCGAGGTGGGAGAATAGACTTCACGCCATGGGTGGTAAAGCTTCGCCGAACCCGGTACGCAGGCGCCGGACACCAACCCGAAGCGCCAGCGAGGAACGTGAAAAGGCGGCAAAACCTCGCTTGCGCTTCGGGTTAGTGTGAAAATGGGAACGGGTTCGGCGAAGCTTTACCATGACTGAAGAGAGGCCCGAGCAAGAACATGAACTGACGCCGCGGGAAGTCCGGCAGTGGGCCGAATTTTGCTGCTGGACCACGCTGGCGCTGGCCCCGTTTCTCTACTGGGTCAACGGTCCCGCCGTTTCCACGGACCAGTTCGTCGTCAGAACGGCGCTTGTCGCGCTGGCGGCCGCGGGCGCCGGCACGCTTCGGCTCTTCGCCTGGCGCAATCGAGGCCGCAAGTAGGCAATCGAGGGCCCGACAATCGGGCGTGCTCGACCTGAGAGATCAGCACCCATTGCTCCTCGCCTGTTGCCGCTCTTGATCGTCGTATCATGAGTCACATCACCGCAGCAATTCGCGCACCATGCATTGCGTTGCCCCGG
Source organism: Pirellulales bacterium (assembly GCA_035533075.1). Lineage (NCBI taxonomy): Bacteria > Pseudomonadati > Planctomycetota > Planctomycetia > Pirellulales > Pirellulales bacterium. Next base: position 939 of record DATLUO010000171.1, read on the forward strand.
TGGTCGCTCACCGGGGCGTTTTCTCCCGGCCCGTTGCGCCAGGGACGTGGGCCTTCGGTGGCCAGGCAAACGTGAACAGATAGCCCTGCGTCGTCATGAAGTACGCTTCGCCGCGTTCGTCCTCGCCGAACGAGAACACCGGCATGACGTTGCCGGCGATCGGCCGATTGGCCGTCACCTGCTTCTTGGCCTCGTCGTACCACAGCGCATAGACTTTGCCGGTGATGTAGTCGGCGTAAAGATACGCGCCCGCTAGTTCAGGCACGCGCTTGCCGCGATACACGTGCCCGCCGGTGATCGACTTGCCGACGTCGTGGTGATACTCGAAGATCGGGTCGATCAAGTCGCGTCGCCCAGCGGCGCCCTTGGGCCGAAACGGGTGCTTCCCCTCGCGCAGGTTCCAGCCGTAATTGCCGCCGCGCTCGATCAAATCGACCTCTTCCCAAATATCTTGGCCGACGTCGGCGGCCCACAGCGTGCCCGTCTGGCGGTCGAAGGCCATCCGCCAGGGGTTCCGCACGCCATAGGCCCAGATTTCGCCGCGGGCGTCCTGGCGGCCGACGAAGGGATTGTCTTTGGGGATGGAATACCGCTTGTCGCCCTGGCGGCGATCGACGTCGATCCGCAAGATCGATCCCAGCAGCGTCGCCAGGTTTTGGCCGTTGCCTTGCGGGTCGTCGCGCAGGCCGCCGTCGCCCAGCCCGATGTAAAGGTAACCGTCGGGTCCGAAGACCAGCGTCCCGCCGTTGTGGTTCCAATACGGCTGCGGGATGCGCAGGATCTCTTCTTCGGTCGCCGCGTCGGCCCGGTCCGGGTTGTCCTTCGACACGCGGAAACGCGAGACGACCGACGTGTGCGGCGTGTCGGTCGTGGTGTAATAAGCAAAGAACTCGCCGTTCGACTTATAGCGCGGGTGGAAGGCGAGTCCCAAAAAGCCCTCTTCATTCTCCTTGTCGTCGTAGCGGACGCGCGACTCGATATCCAAGAACACGCCCGGCCTGGCCGCGCTCTGCTTGTTGCCAAACACAAACACTTTGCCAAGCTGCGAGGCGACGAAAACGCGGTCCGTGCCGTCGCCCGCGTGCGTCAGTACCAGCGGCCGATTGAATTCCAGCCGCGGAAACGCCCGTTCGATCATCACGTCGAGCGGGCGTTCGTCGAGCTCCACGGCGGGAATGCCGGAAAGCTTGATCTCCGAAAGCGTGCCGGCTTTCATGTCGGGCACGAGCAATCGGCCGTGTGCCTCGTCGAGACAGAGATCGGCGGCCGACTCGAACTTGCCGATTTGCGTGGGGGCGTGGCTTTCGCGTCCGAGCACCGAGATTTCGCCCGTCGACCATTGGCTGATGTAAAGCTTGCCGTTCTTGTCGCGTGCCAGTCCGTCGCCGCCGGGATAGCCCGCCGCCTGCCGCACCATCTTGCCGTCGGCCAGGTTGATTCGCTGCAATTCGCCGGAGCCGAAATCAAGCATCAAGAGGTGTTCCGGGCCGTCGCACAACAGGCCGTTGGGCCCGTTCAGGCCTTTTGCCCGCGAGGTATCGGTAACGACCGACACCTTTCCGTCGGACGAAATCCGCCACACGGCCCCTGCGCCGCCTTTCAGATCGCCCGAATCGGAGACATAGAGCGCGCCGGATTCGTCGGCACACAGATCGTTGAGAAACCGCGGCCTGACGGGAAACTGGCCCACGCCGACGAACACGGTGGCCTGACCCTTGTCGTCGATTTGCCAGACGCCCCGTTTGTCGGCGACGAACAAGGCGTTGTTGGCGAAGACCATTCCTTTGGGATCGTCGAGGCCCTTGGCAAAGGACCTGGCCGTGTTGCCGGCAAGCACCATGACCGCCCCATCGCCGTCTTTGTCAAACTCGCCGAGGGTGGTGACGTAGATGCGGCCCTCCCAACCGAGCGCGACTGACTCGGGGTTCTTCAGTCCTGTTGCCAGCACGGCGGCGGGCGACTCAGCGGCTAGGACCTGCGAGCCGTTCAAACAGAGCACGATCAAGAAGCTGAACTTGCAAAAATGCGACAGAAACTTCGGGCGATTCACGTAGACGTCCCTCGTAGGGTTGAACAACGGTGCAAGTGACGAGCGTAACCCGCCAACCCGTCCTCCGCCAGAGGGCATCGGTGGCATGACTTGCCTCGCTGACGCTTCGGGTTAGTGTCTTCAAAAACCCCACGCACCGCGGCAACCTTGGGCGATACTTGACTGCTGTGTTGCCAAAGGCTATTCTGTCGGGCGTGTACAGTCGACTTCACGGCGGTGAAGAATGAGGTGTGTTCGGCCAATTCGCATTTCCGCGCTGGGCGTCGTGTGCTTGGCAGCCAATTGGTTGGCCGAAGCGACGGTGCTGGCGAGTTGCGGCGATTACGTGATGGTGGGCGGCCATGCTCAACACGGCCACTCGCCCGCGGGACATTTCGCGCCCGTCTCCACCGGCACAGACGGTCACGCCGCCGCCGGTCATCGCGGCGAGCGGTTGCCATGTCACGGGCCAAATTGCTCCCGCCGCTCGGCTCCCGACCCCCAGCCGCCGGTTACGCCGCCCACCCATCATCACGATTGGGGTTGGACGACGGACGCGACCCCGGAGGTTATCGTCAAGCCGCTCGGCTTCGTTATCTGGCAGCCAATCCCTGCCACGCTTCTTAGGACCGATCTGGTCTTTCGCCCACCTCGGCGCACGGGTCATGCCGTCGTTGGCTGACCTGTTTTGACAGTCACGATACCGACGGTGCTCGGATACTCCTAGATCGCGTCCCTGCGCGTCCCCGACGCGCTGGCGCGCGTACGCCCGTTTGAGGCTGCGCTTCGCATTGGTTCTTGAACTCACGGAACTTCCACCCCAGGCCCCGCCGCGCACGCGTGCGGCGGGAATGAGCTTTTTATTCTTTCGATCTTATATGGTGCAATCATGCCACGTTCTCGTCATGCTTTTACCCTCATCGAACTGTTGGTCGTCATCAGCATCATCGGCATGCTGATTGGTCTCTTGCTCCCCGCCGTGCAGCAGGCCCGCGAGGCCGGCCGCCGCAATACCTGCAACAACAACCTGCACAACCTGGGCATCGCCCTGCAGAACTTCGCCAGCAAGAGCGGCGGGCGGCTGCCCGGCTGGCGCGAGAATATGACCTTGGCGCCCGAGCCGGTGCTCCAGGGGAATTCCATTCCGCAATATCCGGTGAGCTGGGTCGTGCCGCTGTTGCCATTCGTCGAACGAACGGACCTTTATGCTCTCTGGCGCAACGGCAGTTTTCTCACGGCCAATCCGATGGGTTCGTCGCCGAATCCATCGATCGATCCGACGATCCAAGGCTATCTCACGCTGCTTGTTTGCCCGAGCAACCCGGCGACGCAGACTATTCCGCCGCCCTGCGCCTACGTGGTGAACGCCGGGCAAAAGGACACCGAGGCCATGTTTGCGGGCGGCATGGGCGGGATGCAAACGATGGCGGTCTCGGCCGATTACGCGGCCAACGGCGTGTTCTTCGACTGCTTCCAAGACTCGATGCAGTCGATGATGCTCGACATTCCCATGGCCCAGACGTGCAACATGGGCCCGCAGGTCGACATGACCATGGACTATCTCACGGTGCATGACGGCACGTCGCTGACCTTGATGCTCTCGGAGAACCTCAACGCGGGCAGCTATTGCGATCCCAACGCTCAAGGACTGGCCGACTCGAGCATGGGCGGCGGCGGAATGGGCGGCATGGGGAGTAATCTGCCGTTCGCCGTGCTCGAACCGCTGCAAGGCTTCGTTTGGTGGGGCGACATGGACGCGGGCGGCAACACCACGCCACCTTACGCGGCGGGCGTGCAATATGGCCGGATCAACGGCCCGTCCGATGTGGCATCGAACAATAACCCAAACTACCCCTATACGAATGCCCGGCCCTCCAGCAATCATCCCAGCGGCGTGAACATGCTCTACTGCGACGGCCACGGCCGTTTCATGTCGCAGGACGTCGATTACCGGGTTTTCTGCCTGCTGATGAGCAGTTGGGGCCGGCAGGCGATGCCGCCCGGAGCGATGGCCGCACCCAACACGACCGTTTGGAACTACCTGCGCACCGCCGTCGTCGACGAAAGCGCGGTCCAATGAATGTCGCCATTCTCCAAAAAAAGGGTTCCGGCCGCTTGATTTGTGCAAATCCGTTTGTTAGGATGGCGGGCGAAATCGGGTTTCTCTTTCGATCTTGGTTGGGCCTTCCATCGGCCCCGCGTGCGATGCTTGTCGGCAAACCAATGCGACTGGGGCAGCTTGTGCGGATGAGTGTCGTGCTCGCCGCGGCGGTCGCGTTGTCGACGTCGTTCGATGCCAAGACCGCCGTTGCAAGCTGCGGCGACTACGTGATGGTCGGCGGCCACGGGCATGCCAACCACGACCATTCGATGCCCGGCACACCTACCTGCCACGGCCCGAACTGTCACCGGCAGGCACCGTTGCCCGTGCCGCCCACGAAGGGGTTGCCGAACATGCCGCCGGCCGATGCAGCGTGCTGGCGGCAGGGCGATGGTCCATCGCGACCGCCGTTGTGCGGCCGGCTTATTGAGGAGCGTCTTTCTTTGGCAGACGGGCATTCTCTGCCGCTGCTGCGGCCTCCGTGTCTCTGATCGATCGCGCGTCTGGGCCCGTTTAGCCAACGCCGTTTGAGGCTGCGCGCTAGACCATGCTCCGTCGCGGGAGCCCTTTCAAACGTGTGACGGCACGCCATCTTCGGCTGCCGCAGCACGGCTGATGCGAGGTGCCTCGCGCGTTTGTGTAGCCGCCCGGACCCATCTGCCGTAACTCTGCGCCAGCGGGCGCAGCGTCGCGAGCGCACGCCGCGCTCGCGCATCGATCGAATTCAAGACACCCATCCTATTCGAAAGAGAGACGTTTTATGCCTCGTTCCCAACGACGTCCGGCCGTGGCGGCTACCTACGCCGGCGTGCTGGAAAAGCTGCTGCCGCGACTGGAGGAGTTGCTCTGCGGCCGACTCCAACGGCTGGAAGCCAAAGTGGCCGTGCATGAATCGCGGCACGGTCTGTCCGCGGTCTGCGCAGATTCGCAGGCCATGATGAAAACCCGATGCCCCGTCGACGCCGACCTCGGCGCCGGCACTCCCTCGGTCATTGTACTTGGCGCGCGGCTCAGGTCCGACCAGCGATATTGTCGCACCTTGATTTATCGCGTGGCCACGATCTTCCGTGCCAAGCTGAAACGCGCGTAAAAACCGGCCTGAAAACCGGCGGTTGCGGTGCGCTCCGCCCGGCCGCCGGTTTTCGGGGTGGCACTGATTCGAACGGTCCCTCATACCCAGAGTTTTTTTGAAGACAAGGTGATTCGTATGTTGCGTCATCGAAACGGTTTTACCCTGGTCGAGTTGCTGGTGGTCATCGCCATCATCGGCATTTTGATCGCTTTGTTATTGCCGGCGGTGCAGGCCGCCCGCGAATCGGCCCGACGCGCCCAGTGCGTCAACAACCTCAAGCAGATCGGCATCGCCATCAACAACTACCACGACATTCACAAATCCTTGATGTTCGGCAAGGGCCCCAGTTGGCCCGCCCCCATACCCGTCTACGCACGCTGGTCGCAGCACGCCATGCTGCTGCCGATGATCGAGCAGCAAGCACTGTATGACAGCCTCGACTTCCGCTGGCCGCCGGCGACGCCGGGCATGGCCGGCGTGATCAATTTCATGCCTCCCTACTCCAATCCCAACGGCATCAACAACCTGGCCTGTACGGTGCGCGTGCCCGGCTTCTTCTGCCCCTCCGATGGCACCCAGGTGAATCCAAACTGGCCGGGTCAGAATAACTATGCGGCGAACCAGGGAAGCTGGCTCTGCGACCGTCTCGACGACCAAGACCCGAACGCCATCATCGCGCCCGGCGAGGCGCAATCGGGCATCTTCGGCTATTTGAGCCATGTTCGCTTTGCCGCGATTCTGGACGGGCTGAGCAACACGGCGCTGTTCAGCGAAAAGATCCGCGGCAACGGATCTCCGAACCCGCGCAGCGACATGTTCATTATCCCTAACCAGACGTCGCTGCTGGCGACCTGGCAGACCTGCAATGCCATCGTTCCGGCGACCGCCACGCCCCTGACGAGCAAATGGGGGGCGAGCTGGTGCATGGGTGAAAACTGCTGCACGCAGTACAACCACGTGGCCGGGCCCAACCAGTTTACCTGCGGCGGCATCGGCTTCCCCGGCACGATGAGCAACATGTCGATGCAGGTCTCGCCGGGAAGCCGTCATCCGGGCGGGGTCAATCTGTGCATGGTCGACGGCTCGGTGCGGTTCGAAAGCGAGAACGTCGACGTATGGACCTGGCGGGCCATCGGGACGCGCGCCGGAGAGGAAGCCCTCAACCTGGCATCGCAGCCCTAGCGCAGCTTGGAGGTGACGAGATGACGCGGCGATGGTCGATCGTGGAATTGGCGCTGGCGGCGCTGCTGTTGCCTTGCGTGGCGGCGTGCGGCCGGCCATCGGGCTACGAGCGCTACGTGCCCAGCGCCGAACGGGCTCAGGAGGCGCTCGACCAGGTGTTGGCAGCCTGGAAGAGTGGTGAAACCGTGGAACCGCTGACGTTGAAATCGGCGCCGATCACCGTTCGCGTGGCCGACTCGACTCGGCGACCGGGTCAACGTTTGGTCGCCTACGATCTCTTGGGCGAGGTGTCTGGCGAAGGCCCGCGGACGTTCGTGGTGCGGCTCAATCTCGACGATCCCAGCGACGAGCAAGAGGTGCGTTATTACCTGGTCGGGATCGACCCTCTATGGGTCTTTCGTCAGGAAGACTACGACGCCGTGGCCCACTGGGACGCTTGCGCGGGGGCGGAGGAGGGAGCGAGAGAGACGGAGCGAAGGAAAGACGGAGAAAGGGGGAGAGAATCTACGAGATGAACATACCATCGACACGTACGGCGGAAAAACCCGCACATCGCTCCCTCCCTCCTTCGCCTCCTCCCTCATTCTCCGCACGGTGGGTGTTGCGCGTCGCCCAGGTTCGGCTGCGTTTTCTGTTCGTGCTGCTGGCCGCATTTTTGATCGTCGGCAAGTGGCACGTGCTGCGCAATTATTGGGACACGCTTACCATGCCCAGCCCGAGCAAGATGCTCAGCGGCGGCATCAACGGGGAGACGGAGTATTTCTGCCCCATGTGTCCCGGCGTGATCTCCGGCTGGCCGACGAAGTGTTCGGTGTGCAACATGCCGCTGGTCCGCCGCAAAAAAGGCGGCGCTCAGCAGCTTCCCGACGGCGTGCTGGCGCGGATGCAGATTTCGCCTTATCGCGTGCATTTGGCAGGCATCCAGACCGCGCCGGTTGAATATCGCCCGCTGGCGCGCGAGGTCGTGGCGCGGGGCATGGTGGCTAAGGAGGCGTCAGGGGCGGGCGAGGATGCGTCAGGCGCAACCGGATTGGATGACGCCGTGGCCACGATCACTGCGGAGATCGATCAGCGAGAGATTCCCTTCGTGACAGCGGGCGCGACCGCGACGGTTGTTGCCGATGGGGAACTGGCCGGTGAGCCACGCGAAGGCCGTGTAACGCAGGTCGCCCCCAAGGTCTCGCCCCAAACGCACCGCGTACACGTGGAGCTGGCGGCGGCCAACCCGCGTGGCGAGCTTTGGCCGGGCATGCAGGTGACGGTGCAGATTCGCCGGCCGATCTGCGAGCTGGAACCGTTTCGTTCGCTGCCCGCCGACCCGCCGCCGCCGGCCGAAGGGGAGTTGCGAAAGTTGTACATCTGTCACGAGCATCCCAGCCTGCTGCGCGAAAAGAGCGGGCGATGCCCCGAAGACAACAATTTGCTCATGGACCTGCCGCTCGCGGACCTTCAGCGTGTGGCTTGGTGGTGTCCGATGCACCCCGACGTCACCGCCAGCGAGCCGGACAAGGTCTGCGAGGCGTGCAACGGCATGCGTCTCGTGCCGCGAATCGTACAGTATCGCCCGCCAGGCCAGGTGTTGGCGGTGCCCGAAAGCGCCGTGATCGACCTGGGCGATCGGCGCGTGGCGTATGTTGAGCAGATGCCCGGCATGTTCGATGCGTTGGAGGTCGTCGTGGGGCCGCGTTGCGACGGCTACTACCCGGTGGTCCGCGGCCTGCTGCCGGATCAACGCGTGGCTGCCACGGGCGCCTTCCTGCTCGACGCCGAGACGCGGCTGAACCCCAGCGTGGCCGCCGGTTATTTCGGCGCGTCGCTCGCGAGCGCGTCGTCGGCGGGCCCCTCGACGACGGCGGCGGCACCGTCCGGCAAAGAACCTTCCGCGAAAGAGGCGGCGGCAATTCGTGCCGCGCTCGACAAGCTTTCGTCGGACGACCGCGCGTCGGCCGAGCGGCAGAAACATTGTCCTATTACCGGCATGCCGCTCGGTTCGATGGGCGCGCCAGTGAAGATCAACCTGAAAGCCCACACCGTCTGGCTCTGCTGTGCCGGTTGTGAAGCGGAAGCCTCGGAGCAGCCCCACAAAACCCTGGAAAAACTAAAACAGCGTAGCCGTTAGCCGCCGCATTTTGGATTTTCGATTTTGGATTTTGGATTGTCCGGAATCCAAAATCGAAAATCCAAAATCCAAAATCTGTCACCCCGAACCCTCTTGATCGACTGCATCATCGAACTCTCGGTCCGTCACCGCTGGGCGGTGATCGCCGCCGCGGTCGTGCTTGCGCTGGCGGGCGTCTACGCCGTTTACCACACGCCGATGGACGCCATTCCCGATGTGTCGGAAGACCAGGTGCTGGTCTTCGCCGACTGGCCGGGCCACAGCCCCCGTGAGATCGAAGATCAGGTCACGTATCCGCTTTCGAGCGGCTTGCAAGGTTTGCCGGGGGTGCGCGTGGTGCGGTCGTCGAGCGAGTTCAACTTCGCATCGATCAGCGTTATTTTGCAGGACGGCGTCGATTTCTATTTTGCCCGGCAGCAGATCGGCGAACGATTGCTGCGCGCCGGCGAGTCGTTGCCCTCCGGAGTCAAGGCATACCTTGCTCCCGACGGCGCCGCGACCGGCCAGATCTTCTGGTACACGGTCGAAGGCGAAGGCTACGACCTGGCGCGGCTGCGATCGATCCAGGACTGGTACGTGCGCGGCCAGTTGGCCGGCGTGCCCGGCGTGGCCGAGGTGGCCAGCGTCGGTGGCCGCGTCATGGAATACCAGATCGAGCTCGACCCGCGGCGATTGGCCGAGTCGGGTCTCACGCCGGGCATGGTCACGCGCGCCGTGGCCGAGGCCAACCAGTCCGTCGGCGGGCAAGTCATCGAAAAGGCCAACGCCGAGTACTTGGTGCGCGGAGTCGGCTGGCTCGGTAGCCGATTGGTGGGAGAGAGCGAGGGAGAGAGCGAGAGAGGGAGGAATACGGCGGACCTCGTCCGCCACGATCTGGAAGAGGTTTTGATAACGTCGGCCAGCGGGCAAGCGGTGCGGCTTGCGGACGTGGCTGCGGTGTCGGTGGGATCCAATTTCCGCCGCGGCGTGTTCGAGATGCACGGCAACGAGGCGGTCGGAGGCGTCGTACTGATGCGCTACGGCGAGAACCCGCTGGAAGTCACCCGCCGGCTACGCGGCAAGATCAGCGAACTATCGACCGGACTGCCGCCGGGCGTGCGCATCATACCGGTCTACGACCGCACGCCGCTCATCACCAGTGCCGTAAGCACGGTCACGAGCGCCCTGCTGGAAGCGATCGTCACTGCCAGCCTCTGTGTGTTGCTGGTGCTCTGGCACGTCCGCACGTCGTTGGTGATTGCCGTTACGCTGCCGCTGGCCGCGCTGTCGTCGTTCGTGGCCATGTGGCTCTTGCGGCGGTTGGGAATCATCGACGTCCAGACCAACATCATGTCGCTGGCCGGCATTGTGGTGTCGCTGGGCGTGCTGGTCGACTCGTCGATCGTGATGGCCGAGAACGCCATGCACACGCTGCGAGGCCATTTCGGCGACCGGCCGGTGCGGGGCGACGTGCGGTGGCTGGTGCTGCCGGCCTGCCGCACGGTGGGCCGACCGATTTTTTTCTCGGTCGCCATCATGCTGGTCAGCTTCTTGCCGGTGTTTTGCCTGGGCGGCATTCAGGGCAAGATGTTTCAGCCGCTGGCGCTCACGAAATCGCTGGCGATGCTGGCCGTCGCCGTGCTGTCGATCACGCTGGTGCCGGCCCTGGCCAGCGTTTTCATTCGCGGCCGGCTTCGCGATGAACGCTCCAACTGGCTGGTACGCGGCTTCGCGGACGTGTACCGGCCGGTGCTCGACTACTGTCTCAGCCATCCGGCGCCGTTGGTGTGGGTGCTCGCCGCTACGTTTCTCATCGGCTGTGCCCCGTTCGGGCATCGGGGCCTGCTGCTGGCGGTGCTGTTCGTTTTCATCGTGCTCTTGGGCGCCATGACGAAAACCTGGCGCGCGGCCGTCGGCTGCACGGTCAGTCTGGCGCTGGTGGCGCTGGTGGCCGAACAGAATATGCGGCCCTTGCTCTGGCAGAAGATGCCGCCCTTGAATGAAGGCATGGTGATGGACATGCCGATCACCGTGCCGCGCGCGTCGATCACCGAGGCCGCCGATGACCTCAAGGCCCGCGACATGGTACTCTGCCGGTTTCCCGAAGTGGCGATGGTAATGGGCAAGGCCGGCAGGGCCGAGACGCCCACCGATCCCGCGCCCGTCGACATGATCGAGACGATGGTCGAATTCCGCCCGCACGGGTTGTGGCCGAAGCGCCGGCTGACCGAACGCGATGCCCGGCGGCAGACCCAGGCCGTGCTGGCGGCACTGGTTGCCGAGGGAATGATCGAACCGCCGGCCGACGGGACGGCACAGGCGGCGCTGGTCGATGAAGCGACCAGCGAAGCGCTCGGCCGATTTGACGGCCTGATGCGAGAATACGCCTATCTGCGCAACGCCGAGTTCGAGGAGTCGCTGCCGCAAAAACTGGCAAAATGGCTGGTGGACGGCCTGGTCGCCCGACTCCAGCGGCAGGGCGTGTTTGAGCGCCCGCCGAGCGACGGCGAAATCGCCCAAGTCGCGCAGCGGCTGGTGCCCCATGCCGACCACCACCTGGCCGTTTCGCCACGGCTCGACGACGTGACGCTTTTGGCACGGCACGCCGGACACAACCTTGCCGCGCTGGGACTGGTGCAGCCGGACGCTCAGCTCTTCGACGACCGGCCGCCGCTGGGGCAGCGTGCGTTCGACTTGGCCGCACGCGCCCTGGGCAAAACGCCGCCGACTTTTTTCACGCGCTTGACCAAGGATCTGCTGGCACATTACGCCGCGGCCTGGAGCGAGCACGTGCGCGAGCTGAACGCCCAGTTGTTTGCTCGCGGGACGGAGAGTTATACGCGGCTGGCCATCGAAGAAGTGCTGGGCCGCTCGACGCTGCGCGATGCGAAGCTGGCCGACTACCTGGCGCAGGTCCGCCGCTTTCGCTCTCGTCCGCCGCCGCAACACCGCTCCCATCACCACGTCGGCAGCTCGATGAACATGCCACCGCCGCCCGACGTCGCGCCGCAACCCAAGTTGAAGGCCGTGCAGGAAAGCCTGGCCGCTTCCATGCGTTGGCGGGCACTCTTGTGGCGCTGCGAGCCGGCGGATTTGTCCGATCCCGGCGGAGAGCTGGACCGAGCGCTGCAGATGCCCGGCTGGGCGAATGTCTGGACGCGGCCGATTCAGAACCGCGTCGACATGTTGTTTACGGGCGTGAACACCGATATCGGCGTGCGCGTGCTGGGCCGAGAGCTCGACGATGTGATTCGCGCGTCGGAAGAAATCGCCGCCGTGTTGATGGGGGTTTCGGGAACGGAGTATGTCATGGCGGAAGCGGTCCGCGGCAAGGGCTATCTGGAGATTTGCGTCGATCGTGACAAAGCGGCGCTGCTCGGAGTCAGCATCGGCGAGGTCAACGACGTGATCGAGACGGCGGTGGGCGGCAAACTGGCCACGTCGACGGTTGAGGGCCGCGAGCGTCACGGCGTGCGCGTGCTTTACCCGCGCAACTGGCGTGAAGACGAAGAGACCATTCGCAGCTTGCCGGTGCCGCGACGGGCGACGACTGCCGACACTCTCCGCTCTGTAGGGAACGCACTCCGTGGCGTTCCGCGGCGGCAGGGTCGGCCTTCTCTCGCCATTCGCGGAACGCCACGGAGTGCGTTCCCTACAGACACCCTTCCGCTGGCCGAGGTGGCCGACGTGCGGATCGTGCAGGGGCCGGCCTCGATCAAAAGCGAGAACGGGCTGTTGCGGAATTACGTGCGACTGAACGTACGCGGACGCAGCGCGACGGACTTTATCGACGAGGCGCGGCGGACCCTTGCCGACCGGGTGACCTTGCCGTCGGGGGTGTATGTGGAGTGGACCGGGCAATTCGAGCATGACGCGCGGGCCATTCGCACGCTCGCCTTCGTGCTGCCGCTGGTGATCGCCTTGATTCTGCTGATTCTCTACTGGACCTATCACGATCTGGCCGACGCTCTGTTGATGTTGCTGGCGGTGCCGGGTGCGCTGGCCGGAGGCGTAATCTTTCAATGGCTGCTGGGCTACGATTTTTCGGTCACGGTGCTGGTGGGCTATATCGCCTGTTTCGGCATGGCCACGTCGACGGGCATCATCATGCTGGTCTACCTGCGCGAGGCGGTGGCCAGGCGCGGCGGGCTGGAGCAGATGAACCTCGCCGAGCTGCGCCAGGCGGTGATGGAAGGCGCCGTCCATCGCCTGCGGCCAAAGCTGCTCACCGAAGGCACGACGGTCCTCGGTCTGGCGCCTCTGCTATGGGCGACCGGCACCGGGGCGGAAGTGATCAAGCCCATGGCCGCCCCGGTGCTGGGCGGCATTTTAATCGCCGACGAAGTCATCGATCTGTTGTTGCCGGTGCTGTTTTATTGGGTCCGCCGTTGGCGGAAAACAGGCGGCCTTTGGCCTTCGACACCAAGGTAAATATGCGACGCATCTTGTTCCTAAGCCTGTTCGTCTTCGTTGCTCCTCCCGGTTGCCAACGCGCCGACGTGAAGGATTATGTGCCCGCCGACGAAGTGGCCCGCCAAGCGCTGACGACGGCGCTCGATGCCTGGAAGGCGGGCAAGACCCTCGATCAGATCGGGGCCACCAGCCCGGCCGTCAACGTCCAGGACATCCAATGGCGCGACGGCAAGAAGTTGACGGCCTATGAAATCGTCGGCCCAGCGGCCAGTGACGATCAAAACCGGCGTTTTACGGTGAAGCTTACGTTTCAGGGGGCTGCCGCGCCGGTGGAAACGACCTACGTCGTGCTCGGCAAGGATCCGATCTGGGTGTTCAGTGCCGAGAGCTACCAACGGACGTCCGGACTGTGAGGCGGGGGCGCGGATCCTCTTGGTCGAGGCAGACTCGATAAAGGTTTTCGTCGGCGGGCGGAGGACGTTTGTCGCGTCCAACCAGCCGCGCGGCCAATGCTTCGCAAGGCGGATGGTCGTCGAGAACGCGCGGCGGGAACCCCCACCCTTGGCCAACTGTCAGATTCTGACAGTTGATCCGGCGTTCCCGGTCCCGTCGGCGTCTGACTCGATCGCGGCTAAACGCGCGGGGGCGAGTTTTCAAGCTGGCGCAGGGCTTCGATAATCAATCGCGCGGATTCTTCGATCGAAAACCGCGACGTGTTGACAACGAGATCGTAATCGTGCGGGTCGCCGACGCTGTGGTGAAAAAGGTCTTTGACAAATCCTTCCCGGTGAGCGTCGTTAAAGCGGACGTGCTCGACGGCGGCAACTTTGGAGATGCCGAGCCGCTTGCAAACCCGCTCGGTGCGGTCGTCGAGCGCAGCGATCAGCCGCACGCGCAGCGAAGCCTTCAGCGGCACGAGCGACGTGCAGCCGCGACCGACAATGACGCAATGGCCGTGCGAGGCCAACGCCAGGATCGTCTGGGCCAGGCGGTGGGCGTAGCTCGCCGCGCTCATCGGCGAAACGCGCGCGAACGACTCAAGAATCTCGGTCAGCCAATGCGAGCGTTTCTCATCGAGGCTTTCCAGCAACTCGGCGCGCAAGCCGACCTGGTCGGCGATCTGCTCCAGCAACTCGCGATCGTAAACGGGCCAGCCGAGCTGGCGTCCCAGCTCGCGCGCCACGGCCGCCCCGCCAGCCCCGCTCTCGCGGCTGATGGTGATCGTGTAAGCGGGTGCTGCGCTCTTGGTCTGCGCCGGGGCACGCCGCCATTGCTCGCGCGCTCGCTCAAAGGCCTCGGTGATCAGCGATCCTTCAACGGCCCGGGTCATTCCTTCGGTCGGAAGCTTTAAGGACATGTTTTGTCTCCCTCTGAATTGATCGTGTGAACGAGGTTACCGCTGGTTTGTGCTTCGCCCGGCCGGCTGTCGGCGCGCGGCCGGCTGGCGATAGGAACCGCTGCGCGGCGCGTAGATGGCGTTTTCGTAGTCGCCGCGACGGGCGAAATAGACGGCCCCTCGCTCGCCGAGCGGAGAGGAGCGGCCATCTTTTTCGATCCGCTGGGCGTCGCGGACCGCGCGTCCGCGTAGGGCGGCGTGGCCCGTACGTCGGCCCCGATTGGTGCCGCCGATGTCGCGCAACATGATGTCGGCCGGGTTCTCGTCGGCCCCGTCGACGCGGCCCCCGATGGCACGGCCGATGTGGGCGCCTGCAGAGCTGCCGTGATGATATTCCTCGAGGTCGCTGGCACTCCCCACGCCCGCGGGCAGGGTCGGGTTGGGATCCAGGCTTTCGACTTGCGCGTTCGCTGTGGCAGCCACGAAGAGAAGAGAGCCACTCGCGGCGATGGCACCGACGACGCGAAGTAACGATGAACGTCTCATGGTCATTTGCTCCGTGATAATCTGACGCCGCGAGTTGAGAGGCGCTTCTTATCGAAGGCAACTCGTGCGCCGCCGCCGAGAATGGCGTTTTTTCCGGCAATTTTTTGGGTGCGGCAGCAGACGCAGCCACGGACCGATGCGCTTTTCGCTCACTGCGCGCGGAAGTGCGCGCCATCGCGAGGCTTGCTTATGCGGCTGTGGCGGCGCGCGAATGTCTCAAACTTGGTCGGGTATTCTTCGTGGAGCGGCGGAGCAGCGCTCGTAGCAATCCCGCGAGCAGACGTAGATCCCTTCGGCCTTATGGAACCAACTTGTTGCTCCGCCGCAATAGGCGCATTCGCTCCGTTGCCCGGATCCCTTCATAAAAAAGCCGTCGGCGGTCGTGAAATGGGGGAACGCTTCCGGATGTTCTTCGTCCAACGTCATGGGTTTGTGCCCCCAGCACTTGGAGTGGCTCGACTCGCAGCGGCTCGAACGCCAGCGGTTATTCTAGCCAGACGGCAGGGCGGTTTTCAAGCGCACGCCTGCGTTACGTGCGTTATAGCTCGCCCAGTCCGGCTTCGCACATGCCGCCGCCGACGTCGCGCGGGCGAAATTGTGACAGGGCCTGCCGATTCCGGAGTTATGCCGGCGATTTCGGGCGGCTACGCGCGTCCGCATCGAACCGGCGCACGATGTGCATTAACAGGCGTGCGCCCGCACCGTCGCGGGTCTTGACCAAAGATCGATTCACGGAGCACACAAGTATGAACCTGGGAGAACTCTTTCGTAGCGAGGTCGTAACGGTGTCGCGCGACGACACGATTTCCACGGCGATGAGCCGGATGCACGAGAAGAACGTCGGCGCCGTGGTGGTTGTTCGCGACCGCGCGGTCGTCGGCATCATCACCGATCGCGACGTGGCGATGGCCCTGGCCCTCGATAGCGCGACCCCCGCCACGCCGGTAAGCGAAGTGATGACGCGCGACGTGATCACCATTTGGGAAGACCAAGGCGTGTTCAACGCCACGCAATACATGCAAGGGCACCGGATCCGGCGCTTGCCGGTAATCAACCGCGACAACGAATTGGTGGGCATGGTCACGCTCGACGACGTCGTCGCGCTGCTCGGTCAAGAACTGCGAAACCTGAGTACGGCGATCTCGCCGGCACTGAACGAGAAATCGTTCGTCTGATTGCACGCCGCTCGGTTTCGAACCAGGGTCCGCCTTTCGACAACAATTGGCTCGTTCGCCCTTCACCGTGTCACTACCGAAGGAGGAGTTACGATTCGATGCGACCACGACCGCGACCGAATGTTGAGACCTATTGGCCCACCCCTGACGAAATCGCCGCACGCGCGGCGGCGGTCCGCTCCACCTGGAGTCCCCACCAGCTTCGGGTCCGTGCCGGATTGTCGCCCGAAGAGAACGCCGTGGAGATCGCGACGGTGACGCCCGGCGCCCTCGATGGCCGCCGCCGCTCGATCGATTTCGGTTGAAAGCGTGGGTTGCCTTGAGAGCGCGCCCCGAAGAATCCAATCAGCAAAGGAGCCTAGACGTGTATCGAATCGAGTTCCGCGACTCCGCGGAAGAGATCGAGGCGGCGATCAAGAGCCAAATCCGCTGCCGCCTTGGCCAGTGCGTGAGGGCCTTAAGAGTCGATGTGCGGGAGGAGTGCCTGGTGCTTAGCGGCCTGGCGCCGAGCTATTATGCCAAGCAACTCGCGCAGCACATTGCCATGAACGTTTCGAGCCTGCCGCTGGCCAACGAAATCGAAGTCGGCCAGGCCGGCGCGGCTTCGTCGCCAATCGCGAGGACCATTCCCCATGTCAACCCTTGAGCCGGTGCTGGCCCGGCACCCCTTCTTCAAAGACCTGGAACCGCAATACTTGCAGTTGCTCGTCGGCTGCGCCGGAAATGTGGTCTTCAAACCGGGCGAGACCATCGCCGCGCACAATGAAGAAGCCGACCGGTTTTATCTCATCCGGGAGGGTAAGGTCGCGGTCGGGTTCCATTCCCCCGAGCGCGGCGCGATCACGATCCAGACGCTGACGCAGGGCGACATCCTCGGTTGGGACTGGCTGCTACCGCCTTACCGCTGGCACCTCGACGCTCGCGCCGTCGAAACGACCCGTGCCATCGGGCTCGACGGCCGTTGTTTGCGGCAAAAGTGCGCCGCCGATCATCACTTGGGCTATGAGTTTTTGATGCGGTTCACGCCGGTCGTCGTGCAGCAGCTCGAAGCGACCCGCTTTCAGCTCTTGGACGTCTTCCGGGCACCGGGCAGCGGAAACTAATACGCCAAGCAACAAGTTGCCTTACCAGATAACGGTCGACGCGACAATCGCGTCAGCCGCAAAACAAAACGTACATTGCTGGAGCCTGTGCTATGTCAGCGAGAACCTGGGTCGCAGGAAAGTCTGAGGGCAGCCACAGCGACTTGCAGGCACGACTCCAAGGGAAGGAACAAGGATAAGACCATGCCCGCCGCACTCACACAGACCGAATACGTTCGTTGGTTCGCAGACATCGGGCTGGAAGACATCCCGTCGGTCGGCGGCAAAAACGCTTCGCTGGGAGAGATGTATCAAACGTTGCGCAGCCAAGGCGTTCAGGTGCCGAACGGCTTTGCCATCACGGCTGACGCCTATCGGCATTTTCTGCGTGCCGCCGGGACGGACCGAACTGCCGCCGGTCGTCCTGGAATGCATCAAGGTGGGCAATCCGGTTCAGTAGCCTGAAGCGAAGTAGCCTTCAGGGTACTGCCCAGTTAAAACACCGCAATGGTGAAGGAACGGGGTTCATTGGAAACGAAAGCGCCGCGCCGCCAACGCGCCAACGAGGAGGGTAGCTAGGAACAGTACGCACACGTGCGGCAGGGCGCTTGCGGCGGTCGAGCGAAAACTTACCAGGCGGTGCATCGCATCCATAGCCCACCCCGAGGGGAGGCAAATCGCGAGCGATTGCATCCATTTCGGTGCAATCTCGATCGGCCACCAGCACCCACCCAAGGCTCCTAATGCGTTGCCCGTGAGCATGCCGATCGCCACCGCCTGGCCTTCCGTCGACACCAGGCTTCCCAGAAGCAAGGCCAACGACGCGCAGAGTCCTCCCCACCCTGCGAGAACGAGCACGACCATCGGCAGGTTTGTCCCCCATTTCATGCCGAACAGCACACTGCCCGCAATCATGGCGAAGCCGATTTGCACGAAGCTCATCATCAGCCGGCAGCCCCACTTGCCCAGCACGATGTTCCCGCGAGAGATCGGAGTCGAGGCCAGGCGCCGCAGCACGCCGAGCCGTCAGGTCGGCCGAAAGGTGCTTGCCGTCGGCAATCACCTCGGTCGTCAGCTCGTCGAAGTAGAGCGTCGCCTCGAGCACGCCGCCGCGCATCGGATAGGCCTGCTCTTGGCGGAGCTTGGCTTTATCGGACATGGCACAAAACAGGTGATCGACGTGTCGCACTCCCCAGCCGACGGCCGCGGCCATTTGGTCGAACGTGGCGTGACTATGGCCGGCGCCTGCCCGCACGCCGCGCTCCACGCAGTTCCGCACGAACGGTTCGGCGCCCGGCAGTTCGGGCGCCACCGAGGCCGTGACCACCAGGCCATCGGCAAGATACTGTTGATACTCCGCGGCGTCGGGCGGGCGAATCGGGCCGCCGGGATGGCAGCCTCGTGCCTCGCGGCGGAAATAGGGGCCATAGAGGTGTACGCCCAACAGTCGCGCTTTGCCCGGCTGGGGATGCCCGCGGTGGTGCCGGCAGGCGGCCAGCATGGCCATGATCGACTCGTGTGTGGCGGCCGTCGTCGTGGCCAACAAGCTTGTCGAGCCGTGCCGCAGGTGCGCCGCTAGCGAGCAGCCCACCGCCTCGCAACTGTCGTCCATGAAATCGGCGCCCGCTCCGCCGTGGACGTGAAGGTCGACATAACCGGGCGCAATGTAGCCGTCACCGGCATCAACCATCGCCGCTCCGGCCGGCGCGGCCGAATGGCCAGTTCGCTCGACGACCTCGCTGATCCGTCCGTTGCGGACGTGGACCTCACCCTCGACAACCCGGTCGGGCAGAACAATTTTGCCGCGGAATACGGTGCTGTCAGCAAGCATCCGCTGATCGTACTGCGGATAGGGAACCGCGGACAGGGGACACTTAACCGCACCGCCGCGATATGCTACATTCATGCCACCTTCAACGCCCGCATTTTTTTCGTCAGGAAACTAAGAGATGACGCGACTGTCGTGGACCGCTGTTTGCCTTTTTGCCGTATGGGTGTCTGCCGTAAGCGCACAGAACAAAAGTACCGCCCAGAAATCGAATCCGAAAGTGGCGGGTGCGAAGAGCGGCGGACCGGCGGCCAAGAAACCGGAGGCGGCCAAGAAACCAGAGGCCGCTAAGAGCGAGAAGCCGGCGGATAAGGCCTCGCCCGAGGCGGCGAAGTCAGACGACTCCGCCGTGGCCGAGTTCGAGACGATCTTCGCCGACTGGAAAGAGTTGCTCAGCAAAATGGAAGATCTGCGCAACGAGTATGTAGCCACGCCGCGCGGCCCCCAGCGCGAGCCGCTCAAGAAGAAATACGCAGACCTGGTGGCCGAAGGCGAGAAGATGGAGCCCAAGGTCGTCAAGGCCGCGGAAGCCGCCTTCGCCGCCGCCGGCAATCAAGAGTCGGAGGCCGCCAAATTTCTGGCGGCCATGCTCAAGTACGAAGTCGAGCACGACAACTATGAACCCGCCGTGCCGATCGCCCGAACGCTGATCGACAACAACTACGACAACCCGCGTGTGTATAACTACGGCGGCATGGCGGCGTTCTTCACCAACGACTACGCAGACGCCGAGAAGTGGTTGAAGGAGGGCGACAAGCATTCGGTCCTCGAAGTGGATGCCAAGCAGTATCTCAGCCACATCGGCCAATATGAGGAACTCTGGGACACCGAGCAAAAGCTGCGGGAGGCCGAGGCGGAGGCCGACGACCTGCCTAGGGTGCTGCTGAAGACCTCCCAGGGCGACATCGTGGTGGAATTGTTCGAGAACGAGGCGCCCAACACCGTGGCCAACTTCATTCACCTGGTGGAAGAGGGATTTTACAACGGCCTGAAGTTTCACCGCGTGCTCGAACACTTCATGGCGCAAGGGGGCGACCCGAACGGCGACGGCACCGGCGGTCCGGGCTACACGATTCCCGACGAGATCGATCGGTCTGACTACCGCAATCACTTTCGCGGCGGCTTGAGCATGGCGAAGACCGAGGCGCCGAACAGCGGCGGCTCGCAGTTTTTTTTGATGTTCCGGCCATCGGGACCGGGGGCCGGCTACAACCTGAACGGCAAGCACACGGTTTTCGGCCGCGCGATCGAGGGCATGGACGTCTTGTCGCGCATCCAACGGATCGACCCTGAAAAGGCCCAGCCGGGTCAAAAGCCGGACAAGATCATCGAGGCCAAGGTGCTTCGCAAGCGCAAGCACGACTATGTGCCCAAGAAGGTGGGCGACGAGCCGGAAGAGAAACCGGACGAGACAAGCGGAGCGAAGAAGAAGTAGTCGACGGCCTGGGAAGGCCAGCCACCTTGTTGGCTGGGGTGGCTGGGGCAGAGCTTGGCCGTTGGCGGCGCGACCTTCAGAATACGCGATGCGGCCAAGCGATGCCCCGGCTTGGCGCGCCGGGGCATCGCTTGGCCGCAGAGCGTGTCGTCAATTCGGGCCATAACTGGCCAAGCTCTGCCCCGGCCACCTCTCCTTGTGGAAATAGCGCTCGGGGGTGATTACACTAACTCCCACGACCTTGCTTTTCACCCTGCGCCCCAAGGACCCGCCATGATTCGCCCGAAACTCGTTCGTCTGACGCCCGCTCTCGCCGTTGCCGTCTCCCTTTCGCTGCCGAGCTTGGCTGCGGCCGACGTCAAGTTGCCGGCCATCTTCGGCAGCCACATGGTGCTACAGCAGGGACAAAAAGACCGCGTCTGGGGCACGGCCGATCCGGATGAAGAAGTCACAGTCGAAATTGCCGATCAAAAGCAGACGGCCAAGGCCGGGCAAGACGGCAAGTGGTCGGTCACGCTCGAACCGCTGGCCGTGGGCGGACCGCACCAAATGAAAGTCAAAGGCCGCAACGAGATCGTGTTCGATGACGTGCTGGTGGGCGAGGTCTGGATCTGCTCGGGCCAGTCGAACATGCAGTGGGAAGTGGGCAACGCCAACGACCCCGATCTGGAAACGCTGACCGCGAAGTTTCCCAAAATTCGCCTGATCTCGGTGCCGCAGGTCGGCACGCAGGAGCCGCAGTCGGATTTCCGCGGTCAATGGGAGATCTGCACGTCGGAGTCTGCCCGGCATTTTTCGGCGGTCGGCTATCTCTTTGGCCGGCAGTTGCAGCAAACGCTCGACGTGCCGGTCGGACTGATCGACGACGCCTGGGGAGGTTCGGCCTGCGAAGCGTGGATCCGCCGCGACCTGCTGGCAGCCGACGAGCGCTATCAGCCATTGCTGGCCCGCTGGGCCGCGATCGAAAAACGTTTCCCGGAGGAGAAGGCCGCCTACGAGGCGAAGCTCGCCGAGTGGAGAACCGCGGCCGGAAAAGCCAAGAGCGAAGGGAAAGAGCCGCCGCGTCAACCGCCGAATCCGGAGAACCAGATGCGCGGCAATTCGCGGCCGGGCAACATCTATAACGGCGTGCTCAAACCGACCATCGGTTACGGCATCCGTGGGGCGATTTGGTATCAGGGTGAATCGAACGCCGGCCGTGCCTATCAGTATCGCGATCTGTTTCCGCTGATGATTTCGACTTGGCGTCAGGAGTGGGGCATCGGCGACTTTCCGTTCTATTGGGTGCAGTTGGCCGATTTCCGGGCCGAGAAGCCCGAACCCGGCGACAGCGATTGGGCCGAGCTGCGCGAGGCACAGACCATGACCATGAGCAAGCTGGCCAATACTGGCGAAGCGGTGATCATCGATCTGGGTGAGGCCCAGGACATCCATCCGCGCAACAAGCAAGACGTGGCCAAGCGGCTGGCCCGGTGGGCGTTCGCCCGCGACTACGGCATCGACGTCCCCTATCACAGCCCGCAGGTGAAGTCGTCGGAGAAGAAGGACGGCAAGATCGTGCTCACCTTCGACCACGTCGGACCGGGGCTGCGGGCGTTCGATGTACCGGAGGTGCGGGGCTTTGCCATTGCGGGCGACGACAAGAAATTCGTCTGGGCGCAGGCCAAGATCGTGGATAAAGACAAGATCGAAGTCTGGTCCGATGAGGTGAAAGAGCCGGTGGCGGTGCGTTACGCCTGGGCCGACAACCCCGTGTGCAACGTCTACAGCCGCAACGGCCTGCCACTCACGCCCTTCCGCACGGACGACTGGCCGGGCGTGACGGCCGACAAACAATAGGGTGGGACCATCCCCGTGCCACGGATGACACCGCTCTATCCACTACGATTTGAACCGATCCTGCGGCGCTATATCTGGGGCGGCCGCCGGCTGTGCCACGTGCTCAACAAACCGCTGGGCGAGGGCGACGATTACGCCGAGAGCTGGGAAATCTGCGATCGGCCCAACGATCAGACGGCCGTGGCCGCCGGGCCGTTGCGCGGCGCGACGCTGGGTGAGCTGGTGCAAACGCGCGGCAGCGAGCTGCTCGGCCGGCATGCGCCTCAGCCGCGCTTCCCGCTGTTGTTCAAGTTTCTCGATGCCCAAAAAACGCTCTCCGTGCAGGTGCATCCGGACGACAATCGGGCACAGCGACTGACGCCGGCAGACTTCGGCAAAACCGAGGCCTGGGTGGTGCTCGATGCACAACCGGGCAGCCTGATCTACGCCGGGTTGAAGCGAGGTTTCGATCGTCCGGCGCTGGAGCGCGAGCTGGCCCGCGGCACCTGCGAGCTTTGCCTGCACAGCTTCGAACCGCAGCCGGGCGACTGCATCTTCTTGCCGGCGGGCGTGGTCCATGCCATCGGCGCGGGCCTGCTGATTGCCGAGATCCAGCAGTCGAGCGACGTCACCTATCGCCTGTTCGACTGGAACCGTCTGGGACCGGATGGCCGCCCGCGACCGCTGCACATCGAACAAGCGCTCGACGCGATCGACTTCGCCCACGGCCCCCGCACGCCGCAGACGCCGCTAGCGACCGGCCAGCCGCACGTCGAGCGTCTCGTCGAGTGCGACAAGTTCATCCTCGATCGCTGGTCGATCGCGTCGCGGCAAACCATCGGTGGCGACGACCGTTGCCATCTGCTGGCGGTGATTGAAGGCGAGCTGATGATCGCCGGCGATCCGTGTGCCACTCCGCTAAGACGTGGCGAGAGCGTCTTGCTGCCGGCATCGCTCGGTGCCCGCGAACTGGAGCCACGTGCCACGGCCGTGGTTCTCGAGGCGTATC
This sequence comes from Pirellulales bacterium, assembly GCA_035533075.1. Taxonomy (NCBI): domain Bacteria; kingdom Pseudomonadati; phylum Planctomycetota; class Planctomycetia; order Pirellulales; species Pirellulales bacterium. Next base: position 24,063 of record DATLUO010000171.1, read on the forward strand.
TGCCCTGAAATCGACAGGAGGGTGTGGCAAACGGCGGGCCGACGGGGTATGCTGGCAACGTACCGGCAGCAGCACGTTTGCCCGGTCAACGCCCTTCGTTCTACGATCAGGAGATTAGTCATGTCGAAGAAGGTGTCGCAACTTCATCGGCGTCGGTTTTTGAAAACCGCCCTAACGGCCGGGGCCGCAGTGGCGGCCCCGACGATCATCCCCGGCTCGGCCCTGGGCCTCAACGGCGTCGTCGCCCCCAGCGAACGGGTCATCGTCGGCGGCATCGGCATCGGCAACCGGGGAACTTATGACCTGGGTTGCTTCCTGCAACAGCCCGACGTGCAGTTCGTGGCCGTCTGCGACATCAAGCAGGCCCGCCGCACGGCCGTCAAGAAGATGGTCGATGAGCGCTACGGCACGCAGAGCTGCGACACCTATCGCGACTTCCGCGAGTTGCTGGACCGCAACGATATCGACGCCGTGCTGATCGCCACCGGACCGAACTGGCACGTCACGGCCGCCACCTACACCGCCAAGGCCGGTAAGGACATGTATTGCGAGAAGCCCTGCACCAAGAACATCGCCCAAAGCCTGTCGTTGGCCGAAACCATGCGGCGCACGGGCCGCGTGTTCCAGGCCGGCACGCAGCGGCGAAACCTGCCGCACTTCGCTTTCGCCTGCGAGCTGGCCCGCACGGGCAAGCTCGGCAAGCTCAAGCGGGTCTACGCTCATCCGGCCGGCATGCAGGCCATGATGAGCGGCTGGCTGCCCGCCGAAACGCCGCCGGATAAAGAGGTCGTCGATTGGGACATGTATCTCGGCCCGGCTGCCTGGCGGCCCTTCAACCAGGCGCTGCTCGATGGCTTCAACTTCGAGAAGGGCGGCGGACTGGTGGGCGGCGGCGTGCTGGAATGGGGATCGCATTGCGTCGATCTTTGCCAGTGGGCAGTGGGCGACGTTCCGCCCCCGGTCGAATACGACCCGCCGAAGGACGGCGAGCTGGTGGCACGCTATGAAAACGGCGTGGAGTTGATCTTCCGTGAGAAGGGCTGGATTCCGCTCGGTTCTTGCCCGGTGCGGTTCGAAGGCGAGACCGGCTGGGTCGAAGCGGGCGACAGCGGCAAGCTGGTGCTCAGCTCGCCGGAGTTGCTCGCCGGCCGAGAAGTGGCCGAGATCGGCGGCTATCCGGCGACGTTCCACGTCCGCGATTTCCTCGACTGCGTGAAGTCGCGCAGCCTGCCCAAGGGGAACGCCGACGCGGCCTGCTTCGCTCACATCGCCTGCCATGCCGCCAACATCGCGCTGTTCCTCAATCGCCGCGTGAAGTACGACCTCAAGAAGAACGAGTTCGTCGGCGATGACGAGGCCAACCGCCTGCGATCGGAGGCCCTGCGTGAGCCGTGGAGACTTTGAGAATTGTCTTGATCGTGTGACGTTCATCCCTTCGACCCGTTTTTCGCCGCCCAGCCATGCCCACCACCCGACGCTTAACCTGTTTTGTCGTTTCTTTTCTTTCCGCACTTGCGGCGATGGCCGCCATGCCGGCGTCGGCCGCCGACGCGCCAAAGACCCCGCCCGCAAAAGAGCCGGAACTGATCGCCGTGCTCCGCTCCGACGCGCCCAAGTCGGAAAAAGCGATCACCTGCAAGCGGCTGGCAGTGTACGGCAGCAGCGAGTCGGTGCCGGAGCTGGCCAAGTTATTGAGCGATGAGCAGCTTGCTTCGTGGGCGCGGATCGCGCTGGAAGCGATTCCCGGTTCCGCCTCCGACGAAGCGCTTCGCAAGGCGCTCGATTCGCTGCACGGCAAGCTGGCAGTGGGCGCGATCAATTCGATCGGCGTTCGCCGCGATGCCTACGCCGTCGATGCCTTGGCGGCGCGCTTGAAGGATCCCGACGTTGAGGTCGCATCGGCCGCCGCGGTGGCCCTGGGCCATATCGGCGGACCGAGCGCGACTCCTGTTTTGCGGCGGTCGCTGGCCGGCGCTACGGCGAAAGTCCGCTCGGCCATCGCCGAAGGCCTGGTGCTGTGCGCCGAGCGGTCCCTTGCGGAAGGCCGCGATGCCGAGGCGGTCGAAATCTTCGACGAGGTTCGCAAAGCCCAGGTTCCCAAACAGCGAGTCTTGGAAGCGACCCGCGGCGCTATCCTGGCCCGAAACGAAAAGGGAATCGCGTTGCTCTCGGAGTCGCTCCGCTCGCCCGAAAAAGCCCTGTTTCAACTTGCGCTGACGACGGCCCGTGAGTTTCCGGGCCGGCAGATCGACGAAGCCTTGGCCGGCGAGTTGAGCAGTCTCTCGCCCGATCGGGCGGCGCTGGTCATCCAAGCCATGGCCGATCGCAAAGAGACGGTCGTGTTGCCGGCCGTGTTGCACGTCGCCGGCAGCGGTCCCAAGGAAGTGCGTATCGCTGCCATCGCCGCTTTGGGGCGCGTGGGGAATGCCTCGTGCGTTTCCACGCTGCTGGACGCGGCCGTCCAGTCCGATCTCGACCTGGTGCAGGCCGCCAAGGCCGCCTTGGCCGACATACCGGGCGACGCCATCGATCGCGACATTGTGGCCCGCCTCTCGCAGGCACAGGGCAAAACCTACGCTTTGCTGATCGATGTCGTCGGAGAGCGGCGTCTGAAGGCCGTGCCGGAGCTGTCGAAGGCGCTCGGTAATTCTGATCCGGCAATTCGTGCCGCCGCCCTGCGATCGCTGGGCGAAACGGTGGGGCCGAACGAACTGCACTTGCTGACCTCGGAAGTGGTGTTCCCGAAGCACGCGGAAGACGCGGCGGCGGCCCAACAGGCATTGAAAGCGGCCAGCATCCGCATGCCCGACCGCGAGGCGTGCGCGCAACAGCTCGCCGCGGCATTGGAAAAATGTCCCGCTGCGACGAAGCCGACGCTGTTGGAAATCCTGGGCGCGGTGGGTGGAACGAAAGCCCTGGCGGTGCTGGGCACGACGGCGAAGAGCGGCGACGACCGGCTTCAGGACGTGAGCAGCCGCCTGCTGGGCGAGTGGATGACGATCGACGCGGCTCCGGTGCTGCTCGATCTGGTGAAGACCGCGCCCGGCGACAAGTATCAGGCGCGTGCGCTGCGGGGTTACATCCGCATCGCCCGGCAGTTCACCATGTCGCCACAAGAGCGCGACGCGATGTGCCGGGCGGCCTACGACGCTTGCCGGCAGCCCGCCGAACAGAAGCTCGTGCTGGAAGTGCTCAAGCGTTATCCGAGTGAAGCAACGCTGAGGCTCGCCGTGCAGGCCGCCGAGGTTCCTCCGTTGAAGGACGATGCGGTGGCCGCGGTGTTGGCCATCGGCAAAAAGCTCCCCGGACACGAGAAGGAGATTCGGGCGGCCCTCGACAAGGCCGGGGTCGAAAAAGTGAACGTGGAGATCGTCAAGGCCGAATACGGCGCGGGCAGCAAGCAGAAAGACGTGACGGCCGCCTTGCGGAAGCAGGTGGTCGGCGTGCCGTTGATTTCGTTGCCGGCGCCGGATTACAACACGGCCTTCGGCGGCGATCCCGCGTCGGGCACGCCCAAGAAGTTGAAGATTCAGTACCGCATCAACGGCAAGGCCGGCGAAGCGACCTTCGACGAAAACGCCCCCATCGTGTTGCCGCCGCCCAAGTAGATGTTTCGGAAGTCGAACTTGCCCATGACTGCATTTCGCGAAATCGGAATCGAACTTTGCGCGATCGACAAGTGGCCCTTGGTGGCGAATGGCTCACGGCGTCTCCATCAATTCGTGCCAGCTTGCGGCATGCGGGGCCTCGAGCGCGATTCGTTTAAGACGCGGTAGATCCGCGATGCTTTTCAGAGTCGCCGTGACCGATTCGTCGGGAGAACCCAGCCAATCCTTGTGTAGCGCGCAGAAATCACGCGTATTGAAGGTCACAATGGCTCGGCCCTGCTCGTGGCACCACTCAAGGTGAGTGGTTCCGGCTCGCTCAAACGACCGGCTTCAGGCGTTGAAACAGCGTCGAAGCCGTTTGCACGCAATATCTCCGCCAACTCGCCGTGAACGTCCTCGTCAGTAAAGAATGAAATATCGCTCATGTGCGACCCGGGCCACCGGGATAAAGTCGCTTCACCGTTTCCTCAGCGTTGGCGGCGATCTCTTCTTCCATCTCGACCGGGTGATCGTAGGCGTACGCCAGAGCGTCATGCACGTCGGACGGCCGCAAATGGGGATATTGCTGCACGATCCCCTCCACCGTCATCCCCATGCGATACCAGCCCAGAATCAAGCTCGCGCGGATTCGAGTGCCCGCAATTACGGCCCGGCCACCGCAACGGTCGGGGACTTTTTCAATGTTTCGGAAGTCGATTTTTTGCATGGTTCAAGATCCGAAGTCAGGAATGCACGATGCCATTATACCAGGGTTCGGCCGGTGGGCAGCGCCACTTCTTCTTCATCACTCCTCAACTTCGCCAACACGCTGTAATCCTCCAGCGTAGTCGTGTCGCCGATGGTCTCCTTGCCGGCGGCGATGTCGCGGAGAAGGCGGCGCATGATCTTGCCGCTGCGGGTCTTCGGCAAGGCGTTGGTGCCGCGGATGTCGTCAGGCTGGGCCAGGGCGCCGATCCGCGCCGATCTCCTTGCGAAGGCGCTTAATCGGGGCATGCAACGGTTGCGGTTGCGCAATTACGGCGTTTCCAGCAATTCCCGCCAACTGTCGCCGGTCAGCGCGCGCTCCATCGGAGGCAACCGCACGACTTAGTTCGCGCGGCCCTGAGGTCGGCCGCATCGCGGTTTTGCAAAAAGCGCTCTAGGCCCGCATCGGCGATTTGGGTAAGGTTTGCAAACTTTACAAAGCCCGGTCCGGTTTTTATCGCGGCTGCGTGAAGTTTTGACTGTGGCCCACGGTTTGCTTAGAGGCCGTGGCCAGTGCGATTCGCAGTGGACGTGGATCGCTTTTGCGCATGGATTGCCGGAGTCGAGAGCATGGAAGCTCGTCTTGTTTCTGCCGCCGTCGTGGCGGTCGCGTTTTGTTCGTTGGGGGCCAGTCACCGCACCGCCAACTTCGTCGTTCGGGCCGCCACGGGCGAAATCGCCCACGAAGTCGGCCAGGCCGCTGAAAAATACCGTCGGGAGCTGGCCATCGAATGGCTCGGCAAGGAGATGCCCAACTGGTTTCAGCCTTGCCCGATCACGGTTGAGGTCGGACCGCAGCTCGGCGCCGGCGGCGCCACCAGCTTCATCTTCGACCACGGCGACGTGTTCGGCTGGCAGATGTCGATTCAGGGTTCGCGTGAGCGCGTGCTCGATTCGGTGCTGCCGCACGAGGTGACGCACACGATTTTCGCCAGCTATTTCCGGCGGCCCTTGCCGCGTTGGGCCGACGAGGGGGCCAGCAGCACCGTGGAGCACGACAGCGAGCGGCGCAAGCAGCAGCGCATGCTGGTGCAGTTCCTGCAGACCCGCCGCGGCATCGCCTTCAACGACATGTTCGCCATGAAGCAGTATCCTCGCGACATTCTGCCGCTCTATGCCCAGGGCCATTCGCTGGCCACCTTCCTGATGGCCCAGGGCGGCAAACGCAAGTTCCTGCGCTATGTGAAAGAGGGGACCGATACCGACGATTGGACCACGGCCACGCAGGCCCATTACCGCTTTGCCAGCCTGGGTCAACTGCAAATGGCCTGGCTCGACTGGGTGCGCGGCGGCAGCCGATTGCCGCCGGCGAATCCGGCCCTCGAAGAGGCGGATATGAAGGAGCTTGTGGTCGCCGACGATGCCCGACAGCCCCGACCGACCGGCGATCTCATCCACCGCGAGCCGTCAACGGAGAGGCTGGCGGTGGCGCGGGTGACGCCGGCGGAAGACTTCGACGCCGAAACAGCGCCGGGACCCGTCACCACGCAGAGCAGCCGGCCGCCCTCGGTCGAGCCTGCCCGGACCATCATTCTGGAATGGGCACCGCCCGCTTCGCCGGCGACGAAGGCCGCGGGCCAGTCGATCTACCGCCGGTAGCGCAGGACCGGCAAAAAAGCTTGCGCTGTGCCTCGACATCGGATAGAATGCAATCAAGTGTCGGGCCCATGCTAGGCATCATGGCTGGAAATCGGTTCACCAATGGATGATCCTGAACGGGCCATTCACGATCTCTGGCCCGAACCCTGGGAAGGCTTGCCTGGAGATGAGGGCGCTGTTAATTGGGATGAAGAAAGTCGCCAAAGGAATGGCCGCACCAAGAACCCTCCTGACGCGAAAGGCAAATGGTGGCGATGGTACTTCGTATATCACAAGCCGACTTGCCAGCGGATTAAGATCAGCGCCGATCAAGACCCAGAGACAGGTCTTTGGTTCAACCCGCACTCGTCATCCGGCGACAATTGACATGCCATGAGCGAACAACCGACCAATGTGCTGACCGAGACGAAGCGCCTACGTCATCGAATAAAGCGGCTGTACGACCTCTTGAACGAGCGTAAATTCGACAAATGCTTTGAAATTGTTGACCCTCGCCTAAGAACGGCAGGCAAGATCACGCTGGAGTTATATCAAAGCTCTTTGTCGCACTTTATCGAGAAATACGGCCCTTTGCACGTGCTACGAATAGACGGCCTTAAGCTGCATATCGACGTGCCAGCAAGAAATGAGGACCGGGATTTTGCCTACGCGCTGGTCGTCGCACAGGACGCGAAGGGGCGAGAGATGGCGTTTCGAGAGCGCTGGGTGAGAGAATCCGACGGGTTTTGGTACACGCGGAAATTGGGCCTTGTATAGCCGAAAATCGCGCTAGGGTATCATCGCCCGGCCGCCGGACGAGACGACCGTTTGCCCGGTCATGAAGCTCGATTCTTCGCTGAGCAGGAAGCGAATCACGTTGGCGATCTCGTCGGGTTGCCCGATCCGGCCCAGCGGCGTTTCGCTGACCACTTGGCGGATGGTCTGTTCCGGCAAGACGTGCGCCATTTCGGTTTCGGTCAGGCCCGGCGCGACGCAGTTCACCCGCACGTGCGGAGCAAACGCCTCGGCGCAGCAGCGCGTGAGCGCGATCACGCCCGCCTTGGCCGAGGCGTAATGAATTTGCATTTTTCGCGGGCGAAGCGCCGCAATCGACGAAACCGTGACCATGCGGCCAAAACCACGCCGGAGCATTTCGTCTTTGACGGCGAACACCACCAGGAACGTCCCGTTGAGGTTCACGTCGATCGTCTCGCGCCACTGCTCGTAAGACAGCTCCGCGTGGCTGGCAATGTTGCTGATGGCTCCGCAATGCGCCAGCAGGTCGATGGGACCAATCTTCGTTCGGGCCGCGCTCACGAGCCGTTCCACGTCGTCGGGCTTCGAGACATCGCAAGGGGCACAGACCGCGCGGCGGCCCAGCGAGCGGATTTCGCCCACGACGGCCTCGGCGGCGTCGGTCCGCGACGCGTAGCTGATGGCCACGTCGGCCCCTTCCCGTGCCAGCCGCAGCGCCGTGGCCCGGCCGATTCCTCTTGAACCGCCCGTCACCAGTGCCACGCGGTTTGCGAATGCTTGGTCCATGTTTGTTTACCTCGCTGAATAGGTTGTCCTGGGCGAAAGCGGCGCAGCCCCTGCTCGAACACGTGCGGCGTGATGTAGCGGGTGTGATAGTTTTGCCAGTCTTGCCGATGGTGACGGAAGACCCGATCGTCTTCGAGCTTGCCGGGTGGTGTGGTGTACTTGTTCATGCCGTGGGCCGGCAAAGGTAAAACCGTCTTTCCAAAACGTGTATTGTAATCGCCGTCTTTCACCCAGCCGTCCGAGATCCAGACAAAATCTCGTTTCCAGCCGGCTGCCGGTTCAGGCGGAGCCGCAAACTTAAGGACGATCTCGTCGCCGGCGGTAACGATGGCGTAGCGGTCGTCGATGGCTGCCAGCAGCTCGCGAATGTCGCCATGTCGCGTGTGGTAGCCAATCAAGTCGCGCCAGTGCTGGCCGACCGAAACAAGCTGATCATAGTCGGGCAACTCCGGAGAGCTGCGGTTTGCCTGGGTCATCGCCACAATGCCGCGGAAACGCAAATCGGCCGTCTGCGGCGCCAGTTCTCGCCGCTTGACCGCCGCATCGTCTCGCCCCAGACCATAAGCCAGCCAGTCCCAATAAACCTCCATATTGGTCCGCAGGCGAAAGCGACGCGCCACGCCGGAACCGCGGGACTCGTCCAGTCCATCGAGTCGGATCAGCATGGTTTTGTTTTTGCCGGCCGGAAAACCGAGCCGCTGTACGGCCTTGACGGCCTTGTCGATCGGCGTATCAAACTCCGCCTGAAACGTGCCGTTGGGCCAGACAATGCGCAATACATCCGCTCGCTTCCGTTCGCCCAGACCGAAATGGACCACCGGCGCGTTGATCGGTTGTTTGACTACGTGGGTGCCGGTACGCAGCTCGATTTCGCCTCCAACGCCGAAGGAATTGATTCGATTATCGCCGTCGGCCTTCTCATCCGTGGCCAGCGGACGGACATTCTGCCAGGGCACAAAACTGGCCGAGCGTTCGTTAGCGAAGACGTGCAGGTGGCCGCTTTCGTCCAGCAACGCCGCGTCTGGTGCGCCGTCATAATCGAAATCAGCCCAAGCAAACCATTGCGGTCCCTTGGCGTCTTCAAAAACCGGCCGCCTGTTTTGGGAGCTACAGCGACTAGGCGCGTCCGACGGGGACGACCGGCGTAACACTGCGGCGATCACATAGCCTAGGTGGATGTCAAATTAGGGAACAGCGGCCTCTGGTGGGCCAACAATTGTGAGTTGCTGTACTGGCCGTCAGCCCTTGGCCCGCTTCTTGCCGATGAACACGCGCTCTTTGGGAGCGTCGCCGAACGCCTGCCGCGGCATGTTCAAGGTCGATGCAAAAACTCCTGTCGATCCACCCGCCACCCACTCACTCAGGTTCACGGTGGTGAATTCGGCGTGGTTATGAATCAGCATCAGCTTGGCCGTCATACCACCCACGTTTTCGACGTAATGCCCGAACCCCTGAGGGACGAAAGCGACGTCTTCGGGGCCGCAGTCGAACAGCGACGGCACTCCCTGTCCGTCGACGATTGTCATACGGATTTCGCCGGCCATCACAAACAGCCACTCATCCGAGTTCGGATGCCAGTGAGGCTCGCGCAGATCGCCGGCGGAAAGGTCGATCAAACTGGCCGAGATGGATGCCGAAATCGGGAAGTCGTGAAGCTTGTGCTCGCGGATGGAACTCTCGCCGTAGCGGTGGACCGGCGCCTTTCCCATGCGGAATTTGTAGATAGAGTCAGTTTGGCCGGCCGCGGGCCGGTCTGGTTCAGGACCCGCCTTTTCGCCCGCGAATTCGCCGTTCGATCGCGCCTTCGCGCCAACCACTCCACTGGCCACGGCGCCCGCCGCAATCCCAATAACGCTTCGACGACTAACGCCCTTCATGAAACCACTCCCATAGACGAAGATTAATGCGGCCGGCGACTTAGCGTGGCGCGAGCGCCGGCCGGCGATCGGGAATACACCGCGATTGATCTTATTCCGGACCGCGGGCGTTCCGCAAGGCGGCCAAACACCTGACATTCAAAACCCGACCGCCGACATGGCGGTCGAGAAGCCTCATTCGCCGTACCGCACTACGCGGAACGAAGCGCGTCGAGGGCCAGCTCGACTTCGCGAAAGGGCGGCGCGTGGACGAGGTCGGCGCCGGCGCGCAGGGGGGCCAGCAGCTTGCCCAGCAGCTCGCGCTCCAGCCAATCGGCCAGCCATTGGGCACGCATTTCGGCGTAGCGAAGCTGCAAGCGACGGAAGAGACGGGCGGCCGCCTGCGTCACGCCCTCGCCCGTCACGGTCACCACGGCCTCGCCGCCGACCGTCGTGCCGCCGGCAATCATGGCCTCGGTTGCCAAATGACTGGCCGTCTGGCCGGCCAGGTGCGCCGCCGCGTGGCCCACGACGTCGCCGGCCAGAATCCAGCCGCTGACGGCCAGCGTGACCGTGATCGCCGGCCTGGCCACCGCGGCCGCGTTGTCGAGCGACCGCAGCACGTTGATGGCGCCGGGGTTCCCTTCGCTCCAACGATCGAGCTCGCTCCGCAGGAAGGCGCGGTAGTCGTCGTCGAGCGCCGGCAACGCCGCGTGGGCCGCGGCCAGCCGTGCCAACAACGCCTCACGCGCGGCCCCGCCCAACATCGCCGCCAGCCGCGGCCGCAGCACGTCGTTGCCGATCTGCGAAAGGCGGTCGAGCTCGGCCAGCAGTTTTTCCAAGGCTTCGACAATCGCCTGCCGCTCACGGGCGCGAAACGTCTCCTGCGGCGGCTCGGCGTCGCCCCGCGCCGTCCGCCACGCCTCGCGCACCGGCCAGGAAACGCCCTGACCCACGACGCGATAGAAGGCGTGAATCTTGCGCGACCAGCCGCTGCGCCGGGCGTCCCACCAGGCACGGACTTCATCGACCAGCAAACGTGGCGGCAGCGTCGGCCAGTCGACGCGGGCCATCTGCGCCGCGTTCAACGTCTTGTTGGCGGCCGCAAACTCGGCACTCGCCTCGCGCAACTGCCAGAGCCAGGCCGGCACGCCGCCGTCGCGGTCGAGCAACCGGGCCAACGCCCCGCGGAATGTGCGGACCTTGATGGCGTCGAAATGGAGCTGAGCCAACTCCGCCTGCAACGATGCGGGTCCACCGAGCGGGGCATGGCCATCGGGTCCGACTTCGCAAAACGGCAATCGCAGGTGGTTGGCGGCCGCGCGGTCGTAAGGCACGACGTACACGTGGTCCGGGCGAGCGCCCGTTTCGGCCGTAAACGTGGCCAGCCACTGCGGCCAATAGTCGCGGTCTTCGGCCAGGTCGCACTGGTTGAAGACCACGATCACCGGCTTGTCGGCCTCGGCGGCCTTGCGGAAGAACTGCTTCACCGCCGCGTCGTTGTACTTCTGCTGCGTGAGCACGGCGATCAGCACGTCGGCCGAACGGCGGATCTGGTCGGCACGCAGCCAGTTCACCGCCGCATCGGAATCGACGTCGGGCGTGTCGAGCAGCAACAGCCGCGGAGGCACGCTTTCGGCCAGCCGCCAGAAGAGGAGATGCTCGGCGCAGTCGGTCAGCGAGTCGGCGGCCGACTGCCACTCGCGCAGCTCGAAGCCTTCGAACAGGCGCGCGAGGAGCCGGGCGTCGTCGAAGCCCGGCGGCACAAGGCAGATGGGATGCCGGGTGCCGGCGGCCAGCGGACTGACGGCGCTGGCGTTTTGGCCGGCCAGGTGGTTGAATATCACCGACTTGCCGATGTTGGTGCCGCCCACGACCGCCACGACCAGGGCGGGTTTGATACCGAGTTGGGGCAACAGCTTGTGCTTGAGCAGCTCGGACCACTCCTGATTTTCGGGCGTGGGCATGCCCAGCGTGGCCGCGGCCGCGGCCAGCTCGTCGAGCGCGCAGTGCAGCCGTTGGATTTGTTCCGCCCAAAGATCGAAAGCGACGCTCATGCAGCAGTAGATGGTAGGCCGCGGGGGGGAGGAATTGCAAATTGCAAATTGCGAATTGATAATCAGCGAATGTAAGGTGGGACCAGCGAGCTTGCGAGCTCTGGCCAACCGCGAAAGACGTCGTTGCCAACGGTGGGCCGGCGCTCGCAAGCTCGCTGGTCCCACCTTACGACTCGCCAGCCAGCGCCTGAACCCCGAACCCTGAACCTTGCATGCCGGTTGCCTCGCCGATCATTGAAGTCGCCGCCTGGCTGGCCGAGTGCCAGCGGGGTGCGGCTTTCACCGGGGCGGCCATCAGCACCGAAAGCGGCATCCCCGACTTCCGTTCGCCCGGCGATCCGACGCCGCTCGATGGCATTGCCGATTTCGTGATTCACGAACCGATCGGCCAGACGCTCGCGGCCATCGAAAACGAGCTGCAGCGAGCGACATCACAAAAAGAAGAAAGAGAGCCACGATGAGATTCCGGCATGGGGTGCCATTGACTCCGGTTCTATACTGCCTCGCGGCGGCTTCGCTGCTGCCGGCCGCCGAGCCGCGCCTGCCGCGCGACAATTTGCTGGTCTATCGCGGACCGAATGGCGGGCCGCTGCCTGTCCGCACCACGGCCGACTGGCTGAAACGGCGGGCCGAGATCCTGGAGGGCATGCAGTCGGTCATGGGCCGCTTGCCGGGCGACGAGAAGCGCTGCCCCCTCGATATGAAGGTTGAAGAAGAAGTCGACCGCGGCCAGTACGTGCGGCGACTGATTACGTATAGCTCTGAGCCGGGCGGCCGCGTGCCTGCTTACCTGTGCATTCCCAAAGCGGCCCTGGCCAAGGGCGCGGCGCGCGTGCCCGCCGTGTTGTGCCTGCACCCGACGGACAACGTCGCGGGGCATGGGGTGGTGGTCGGCCTGGGTGGCAAGGCGAATCGCAGTTATGCCGCGGAGCTGGCCGAGCGAGGTTATGTGACGCTTTCGCCCAGCTATCCGCTGTTGGCCGAGTATCAGCCCGACCTGAAGGCGCTCGGCTGGGAGAGCGGCACGTTGAAGGCGGTTTGGGACAACATCCGCGGCCTCGACTTGCTGGCGTCGCTCGGCTTTGTGCGGCCTGACGCCTTTGGTGTCATCGGCCATTCGCTGGGCGGGCACAATTCCGTATATACCGCGGTGTTCGATGACCGCATCAAGGCGGTGGTGTCGAGCTGCGGCCTGGACTCGTATCTCGACTACATGGGCGGCGACGAAAAGGTCTGGTTCCCCGAAAAGGGCTGGTGTCAGACCCGTTACATGCCAAAGCTGGCCGGCTATCGCAACCGCCTGGCTGAGATCCCGTTCGATTTCTCGGAGATGATCGGTGCCTTGGCGCCGCGGCAGGTGTTGATCGTGGCGCCGCTGCATGACAGCAACTTCAAGTTCGACAGCGTCGATCGGCTGGCCGCGGCCGCGCGCGAGGTGTTCAAGCTCTACGGCCAAGGCGACCATCTTCGCGTCGAGCATCCCGACTGCGAGCACGACTTTCCCGACGCGATGCGAGACGAAGCATATCGGCTGTTCGACGCGGTGCTGCGTCCGTAACCTCACGCGCCCGCATATAATAGCGGCGAGGGCGGGCAACTTCTGATGGGCGGGCCGGTTGGCCGAAATTTTTTCAATATCGGAACTGGGGGCCAGAATCGGCGACGCACTGTTCGCCGATCGCTGGCGGCTGCGCCGGCAATTGCGAGATATCGAACAGGCCGAACAACGCGGTCGGCCCACCGACCAGCGGCTTTCGCGGCTGGCCGATGAACTGGAGAAGTCGGCGGCCCTCCGGCAGGCACGCCGGGCGAACGTGCCGCACGCGCGGTACGACGATGCGCTGCCCGTCGCCGCCCGGCGGGGCGAGATCGCCGCCGCCATCCGCGAACATCAAGTGGTGATCGTCTGCGGCGACACCGGTTCCGGCAAGTCGACGCAGCTTCCCAAAATCTGCCTGGAGATCGGCCGCGGTCTGGAAGGTTTTATCGGGCACACCCAGCCGCGACGCATCGCCGCCCGGAGCGTGGCGGCCCGCATCGCCGAAGAACTGGGTTCGCCGCTGGGCCAGGCCGTCGGCTACAAGATTCGCTTCACCGATGCCACGAACCCGCGGACCTACGTCAAGCTGCTCACCGACGGCGTGCTGCTGGCCGAATCGCACCACGACCGGTTTCTCAACCAGTACGACACCATCATTCTCGACGAGGCGCACGAGCGGTCGCTGAACATCGACTTTCTGCTCGGATACTTGAAGCGGTTGCTGCCCAGCCGCCGCGATCTGAAGCTGATCGTGACGTCGGCCACGATCGACGCCGAACGCTTCGCGCGGCACTTCGAATCGGTGGCCGGCGACGTGCCGGTGATCAGCGTGTCGGGCCGCACCTATCCGGTCGAAGTCCGCTATCGACCGCCGATCGCCGAGAAGGAAGGCGAAGAGCCCGATATGGAACGGGCTGTCTTGGCCGCGGTCGACGAACTGGCCCGCGAGCAACCGGGCGACATCCTGATCTTCATGCCGACCGAGCAGGAGATTCTGGCCACGGCCAAAGCGCTGCGGGCGCATCGCATTCCCGGCGACCAGCCCGGACGCGCGACGGAAGTGCTGCCGCTGTATGCACGGCTTTCGACGGCGGAGCAGAACCGCATCTTTCAGCCCCATCAGGGTCGTCGGATTGTGATCGCCACGAACGTCGCCGAGTCGAGCCTGACGGTGCCGGGCGTGCGATCGGTGATCGACAGCGGCACTGCGCGAATCAGCCGTTATGCGGCCCGCTCCAAGGTCCAGCGGCTGCCGATCGAGCCGGTGTCGCAGGCTTCGGCCGATCAGCGAAAGGGGCGTTGCGGCCGGTTGGGGCCGGGCATCTGCATTCGGCTGTATCGCGAAGACGACTTTCTCAGCCGCGAGCGTTATACGCCGGCCGAGATTTTGCGCAGCAACCTGGCGGCCGTGGCTTTGCAGGCCAAGGCGTTGCGGCTGGGCGAGATCGAGGACTTTCCGTTTCTCGATGCCCCGCGGCCCGAATCGGTGAGCGACGCCTACCGCACGCTGTTCGAGCTTGGGGCGACGGACGAGCGGCAGCAGTTGACCGAGCTGGGGCGGCAGCTCAGCCGCTTGCCCGTCGATCCCCGGATCGGGCGCATCATTATGGCGGGCGTGCGCGAGAACTGCCTGCACGAGATTCTGATCATCGCCGCGGTGCTGGATCTGCACGACCCGCGTGAGCGGCCCTCCGACCAGCAGGAGGCGGCCGATCAGGCCCACGCCCGGTTCGCCGACGAGCAGTCGGATTTTATCGGCTTCTTGAGGCTGTGGGATTTTTACCACGAGCTGAAGGGGCGGTTGTCGCGCAATCAGGTGCGCAAGGCCTGCCGCGAATTCTTTCTGTCGCACAACCGCATGCGCGAGTGGCTGGAGATCCATCGGCAGCTTTTGAAGTTCTGCGGCCAGGCGGGCTTCGAGCTGCATCCGCGCCGCAACGACTATGAGCGGATTCACCGGGCGTTGTTGGCCGGCTTCTTGTCGAGCATCGCGTATCGCAGCGACCCCTATGAATACACGGTGGCCGGCGGACAAAAAGCGATGCTGTGGCCCGGCTCGGCGGCCTACCAGCGGCGGCCGAAGTGGGTGATCGCCGGCGAGGTGCTGGAGACGAACCGCCGCTACCTGCGCACGGCCGCCCGCATTCATCCGCGCTGGATCGAGCCGCTCGCCGAGCACCTGGTGAAGCGCAGCCATCGCGATCCGCACTGGGATCCGTCGGTCGGCGCGGCGATGGTCGTGGAAAACGTCTCGCTGTTCGGCCTGCCGATCGCGCGCGAGCGGCGTGTGCCGCTGGCCGCCGTCGATCCGGTGTACGCGCGGGAGCTGTTCATCGAACACGGGCTGGTGCATGGCGGCTGCCCCACGCGGGCCAAGTTTCTGGCGCACAATCAACAGTTGCTGGCAGAATTGGAGCGGTTGCAGCGGAAGGTGCGGCGATACGGCCTGGTGCGCGGCGAGCACGCCCGCTTCGGCTTTTACGACCGGCGGCTGCCGGAAGAGGTGGTCGATGCGGCCAGCTTCGAGCGTTGGCGGCGCGAGGCGGAACACCAGCAGCCGGGCTTGCTCTTCATGTCGCCGAAAAACCTGCTCGCCGACCCGCTCGTGGAGAAGGATGCGGAGGCGTTTCCCGACGCCATCAGCGTCAGTACCATGCGGCTGCCGCTCGACTATTGCTTCGAGCCGGGCACCGAGCACGACGGCGTCACCATCACGGTGCCGAAAGAAGGCTTCCACCAGCTCGACGCGCGGCGGCTGGAGTGGCTCGTGCCGGGGCTGGTCGAAGAGAAGGTCGTGGCGCTGATCAAATCGCTCCCCAAGACGGTGCGGCGCGGGCTGGTGCCGGTGCCCGACACGGCGCGGCGTGTGCTGGCCGAGTTGCACTATCCCGAAGGCTGCTTGCAGGCGGCGATGGCCCACGCCTTGACCCGCATCGTCGGCACGCCGATCTCGGCCGAGGCCTTTCGCCTGTCGCGCGTGCCCGACCATTTGCGGATGCGGATTCGCGTGGTCGATTCGACCGGCCGGGCGTTGGCCGTCGGCCGCGATGTGGCCGGCGTGTGCAAGCAGCTTTGGACCGATACTCGGCCGACCTGGGGCGCGCTCGAGGACGCACGCTTTAACCGGCGAGACGTCACGAGTTGGGACTTCGGCGACTTGCCCGAACGCGTCGAAGTGAGCCGCGGAGGGATGGTGCTGGCGGGTTTCCCAACGTTGATCGACGCGGGCACCAGCGTCTCGTTGCGGCTGGCTGGCACATTGGAAGCGGCCACAGCGCAGACGCGTGGCGGGGTGCGCCGGCTGGTGGTGCTGGCGGCGCATAGCGACATCGAGCCGCACATCGAGTGGCTGCCCGGTCTGGGCGAGTTGGCTGCGTTGGGCAGCGATTTGGGCGACCGAAGTTATTGGAAGGAGCAGCTTATCGAGCTGGTAGCCGATCGGGCCTTTCTCGACCGGCCGTTGCCCCGCAGCCAGGCGGAGTTCGAAGCGATGCTCGCCGCCGGCCGCGAGCGGACCGGCGTAGCCGTGCAGGATGTGGTGCCGCTGGTCGCGCTGATTTTGGAGAGCCATTCGGCCGTGCGGCGCAGCTTGCAGCAAGCGACCAACACACAGTGGCTGTATGCCGTCACGGACATCGAGAGCCAGCTTGGCGAGTTGTTCCGGCCCGGTTTTTTGACTTCGACGGCCTGGCAGTCGTTGCAATCGTATCCGCGCTATCTGCGGGCAGTTCAGATACGGCTGGAACGGCTGGCGTCGGGGGGCATGGCCCGCGACCGCCAGTTGTTCGAAGAACTGGAAGGCCGTTGGCTGGCCTATCTCGATCTTGCCGCGCAATATGCTCGCGAAGGCATCTACGACGCGGCGTTGGCCCAATATCGCTGGCTGATCGAGGAGTTTCGCGTATCGCTGTTTGCCCAGCAGTTAGGGACGCTCACGACGGTTTCCACCAAGCGGCTCGATCAGCTTTGGGCGAAGTTGGTGTAGGGTGGGAGCGTCATGCGCTGGCCCGCCTCCGTTCTTAGGAGTTTTGCCGGGTCTATGACATCGACGAGGTGGAGGGCCAGCACTTTCTGTCGATGGAGTTTATCGACGGCGAAGATCTGAAAGGTTTGCTGCGCCGCATCGGGCGTTTGCCCAGGGACAAGGGCCTCGAGATCGCCCAGCAGCTTTGCGCGGGTCTGGCGGCGGCCAACGAGAAGGGGGGTGTTGCACCGGGACCTGGAGCCAGCCAACGTCATGATCGATGGCCGGGGCCAGGCGCGGATCACCGACTTCGGCCTGGCACGCCTGGAGCACGGTGCCAGTGGCGTCGGCGAGATTGCCGGCACGCCGGCCTACATGGCGTCGCGAACGGTTGGCGCGCGGCGAGACGACGATCCAGAGCGACCTCTACTCGCTGGGGCTGGTCCTCTACGAAGCGTTCGGCGTGCTGCCTACTTCCCTCGACCGAGAAAGGGGAAAGCCTTGCGACGGGCAGGCGCGCAATCGCTACTAGTTGCCTTGTGTTACACGCGGATAGAAATGTCCCCTGTTTCTGACGGATAGAAATGTCCCCTTGGGTGTTCCTACTCCCGCTGTGGGGTTGGACTGCGTAGCGCAGGGAGCGCAGCGAC
>DATLUO010000172.1 GCA_035533075.1 Pirellulales bacterium
ATTCTGGCCCTGCGGCTTGCCGTCCTGAGCAAGACCTGGACCACCGTTCGGGACCAGATGTTCGTTTCATGGCAGACCGCCGCACCACGAACTCCCAGCCAGAATCGTCTCATTCCGCTTGAAAATGCCGCATAAACCACGGGACAGAGTGGACCGCACCCGTTGGACGCGACGAACGTGTCGCCTGCGTTCGGGTGAGAACGTGAACCTCCGCCCGGCAAGCGGGCGGCTTCCGGCCGGAACAAAACTGGCATCAGTACACGCTCGTCGGCCGCGAGTTTTTGCGCAGGCCAGTCCCACCCTACGGATGCTACCGGCGCAGCGCCTTGTCGGAGATGTCCTTTCGGCACCAGGCGCCGTCCCAGCGGATCGCTTTCACGGCGGTGTAGGCTTGCAGCTTGGCCGCCGCGAGCGTACCGCCCAACGCGGTCACGCCGAGCACCCGGCCGCCATTGGTCACGATTTGACCGGCCGCCGACGCCGTGCCGGCGTGAAACACTTTCACGTCGGGCACTTTGGCCGCTTCGTCCAGACCACGCACCGCTTTGCCGGTGTGATATTTTCCCGGATAGCCTTCGCTGGCCATCACCACGCAGACCGACGGACGCGAATCCCACTGCGGCGGGCTGAGCGAGTCGAGCCGCCCCTCGACCGTGGCTTCCAACAGGTCGACCAAGTCGCTCTTCAGCCGCATCAAGAGCGGTTGACATTCCGGGTCGCCCAGCCGGACGTTGTATTCCAACACCTTCGGCCCCTGATTGGTGATCATCAGCCCGGCATAGAGCACGCCGCGGAAGGGACGCCGCGAGCGCTTCATGGCGTGGACGGTGGGCACCAACACGTGCTCCTCGACCCAACGCAGCATGGCGTCGTCGACCACAGGCGTGGGAGAATAGGCGCCCATGCCGCCGGTGTTCGGCCCGGTGTCTCCGTCGTAGGCACGCTTGTGATCCTGGCAGGGCGGCAGCGTGACGATGGTCTGGCCGTCGGTGATCGCCAGCACGCTCGCTTCGTGCCCGTCGAGCCGTTCTTCGATGACCAGTTGGTTGCCGGCGTCGCCAAACTCTTTGGCACGGGCAATGCGGTCGACGGCCTCCAGGGCCTCCGCGCGGCCGGAGCAAACGACGACGCCCTTGCCGGCCGCCAGTCCGTCGGCCTTGACGACCACCGGCACGTCGTCGCGTTCTTTGAGAAAGGTCGTGGCCCGGTCGGCGGAGCGAAAAGCCCGGTAGTCGGCGGTCGGCACGTCGGCCTGGCGGAGCAGGTTTTTGCAGAACACCTTGCTTCCTTCCAATTCGGCCGCGGCTTTGCTCGGCCCGAACACGCGCAGCCCGGCCGCGACGAAAGCATCGACGATGCCGGCCGTCAGCGGCTGCTCCGGACCGACCACGGTCAAGCGGACCTTATTCTCACGGGCGAACTTGATGAGCCGCGGGAAATCGCCTGGGGAAATATCGACGTTTTCCGCGTCGAGCGCCGTGCCGGCGTTGCCCGGCGCCACGAACACCCGCTCCACGCGAGCGCTTTGAGCGATTTTCCAGGCCAGCGCGTGCTCGCGCGCTCCGTTGCCGATAACGAGAACGTTCATTGCCAAACTTCGACCAGGATGATGCGGATGAAAAGGATGATGCCGAAGTTGATTTTACCGCGCCGGGCAAAAAAAGCAGGGTGGCGGTCAACTTTGCCTGCGAGGCAGCCCGCGAAATAAAGGCCGTCCCGCCGCGAGGAAAGAACCCTGGAAAAGATTGCCACGGACTGCTACTCGAACCTAGCCTTCAATGACCGCGCGCATATCTTCCGGGCAGGTCGCCCAAGTCGACTGGTAGGTCGCTTCGAGCGGAATCTGAACGTAACGGTCCTCGTCGAGGTAGGCCGGCATGTCGGGCAGCCGGTCGCCAACCGCGAGCAACTCCACATACGCCGTCTTGGGGAATGCCGCCACGTAGGCCGCCAGCGTCAAGGGCGTCTCCTTGGGAAGCCGAAACAGCTCGTCCTGGAATTCGTCCCAGATCGCCTTGTGAATGCCGTCGGGATCGCGGACCGATGGCGGGAACAAATCGACCACCAGCACGTGAACGCCCTGCTGCAAAAAGCCCACCGTTTTGTCGACAAACGCCCGCAGCGCCCGTCGGCTCGACTTGTTGCCGGGTGAAACGATTTCGATCACCGAAACGACTTCGCCCAGCGGATGGCGGATGGCGATGCGATTGGCACGGGCGGCGGAGACTTCATGCTGTTCCACCAGCGCGGAATAGCCCTTCGGCAACAACCCGCCGTTGAGCGCATTGCGAATGCCGATGCTCCAGGCCTGGTGGAAGTCGTGAAACAAGTTGGCGTCCACGCGGGACCAATCGTGAACCGGCATAAAACGTCGCCTCGAGAAAATGATTCAGTCGTCCATTATACCCGCTCTTGACTCGCCAACCGAGCGGCCCCGTGCAACGTCCCCGGCCTGCAACTGTTCCGTGCCGATGATAACGACTAAGACGCCACCCCGGCCGGTGGTAGTGTCTTAAAGTTAAAGTTGAGTTGGACGACAAGGGTTGCCAAGTTGCGGCGGGCGCGGAGCACCGGCTAGACTGGCACGCATGCCTACTCCCTCCGTTCCCGCGCCCGACAACTTCGACCATGCCGGGCCGTCGGCCGCCATCGACCCGCGGCGTCGGCTCGATTTTCTCGACATGGGCCCCGCCGACGCCGAGCGGCTGCGCGGCATGCTCGGCAGTTTCCGGCGTTGGGCCGACGAATTCGTCGAGGATTTTTACCGGCACCTGTTGTCGTTCGACGAGACGGCCGGTTTTCTGCAGTCGCCCGGCACGGTGGCCTGGCTCAAGCAGGTGCAGCGCGACCACTTCGAGTCGATGCTCGAAGCGCGCTGGGACGACGATTACTTCGCCCGACGGCAAAAGGTCGGCCTGGTGCATGCCGAGATCGGCCTGGAGCCGCAGTACTTCCTGGGTGCGTACAACCAATACGTCCAGTACAGCTTCGAGCGTCTCTCGGAAGAACATCCCGCCGACGGCGATGCTTTCAAAGGTCGCGCGCAGTCGTTGCTGAAGGCTGTATTGTTCGACATCGGCCTGACGCTCGACGCCTACTTTGCCCACTCGACGCGGAACCTGCGGCAGGCGCTCGATATGTACTGGCGGGCCAACGCCGAGCTGCGGCGATTTGCCCAGCTTACCTCCCACGATCTGAAGACGCCGCTGGCCACCGTGGCCAACCTGTGCGACGAAGCCCTGGACGAATTCGGCGAGCAGATGCCCGCAGCGGCGAGAGAGCTCGTCGCCGCGGCCAAAGACCGTACTTTCCGCATGAGCCGCATGATCGACGAGCTGCTGGCGTCGGCGGTGGCCCTGCGCGACGAGGGGGCGGAAGCAACGGTTTCGGTGCAGGAAGCCTGGGACGAAGCGGTTGGCTCGCTCCTGGCGCGTTTGTCGGAACGTGAAATCGAAATCGCGGTCGAAGGGCGGCTGCCGCGGGTGCGCGGAAAAAAAGTGCTGTTGCGAGAAGTCTTCAGCAACCTTCTCTCGAACGCCGTCAAGTTCATCGATCGGCGGCCCGGCCGCGTGGTGCTGCGTTCGCACCTCCAAGAGGGGACGTGCGAGCTGGTGATTGCCGACAACGGGCCGGGCGTGCCCAAGGAAGAGGTCGATGACGTATTCCTTCCGTTCCGCCGTCTCTCCATGCACAAGGACCGTCCCGGATCGGGGTTGGGGCTGTATTTCGCCCGGAACCTGGTGATGGAGCAAGGCGGGCGGATTTGGTTGACCTCGGACCCGCCGCACGGCAGCGAGGTCCACATCGAACTGCGGCTGGCAGAACCGGCAAAGTCGGCGTAAGCGGACTCCGGGCGGGCTCAGGCGTCAGGCGAAAGGCGTCAGGCACGCCACCTGACGCCTGAAACCTGACGCCTGACGTCGGCACGGCCCCTACCGCCCGAAGGCTGACTACAGCCGTGCCAGCTTGTCGCCGCCGGGCGTTTGTGCAGAACGGCCTTACGCTCCGTCGATAGTCAAGTTGTTCCACGCATATTTCCTGTTTTTTGCCGGGCGGATCAGACGGATGACGAAAGCACGACGTCGAACGAGTCCAGCGGTGCAGTCGCCTCTGGAAACCTATCTGCGGGAAATCAACGAGACCTCGCTCTTGACGGCCCACGACGAGCAGGACCTGGCCGTGGCCATCGGTCAGGGCGACACGCAGGCCCGCGACCGCATGGTGCGGGCCAACTTGCGGCTGGTGGTGAACATTGCCCGTGGCTACACCGGCAAGGGCCTCGGCCTGCAAGACCTGATCGAAGAGGGCAACCTCGGCCTGCTGCGCGCCGTCGAGGGTTTCGACCCGGCGATGGGCACGCGGTTCAGCACCTATGCCAGCTACTGGATCAAGCAGTCGATCAAGCGGGCGCTGATCAACACGGCCAAGACGATCCGCATTCCGGCCTACATGGTCGAGCTGTTGAGCAAGTGGCGCCGGGCGAGCACGCGCTTGACCGAAGAGCTGGGGCGCACGCCGACGCCCGAAGAAGTGGCCCGCGTGCTGGGCCTGCCGCGCAAGAAATTGCCGATCATCAAGAAGGCGATCCGCATCTACAACTCGACGCCCCAGACCGACCAGGCCGAAGCGGGCTGGTCGCTGGGCGAGATGATCATGGACGAGCGCACCAAGAGTCCGGAAGACGAGCTGCTGGACGGCGACAACCTGACGCACGTCATGCGGCTGTTGGAAACGATGGACCAGCGCGAAGCGACGATTCTGCGGATGCGCTTCGGGCTCGACGACAACGAGCCGCGCACGCTGAAAGAGATCGGCGAGCAGCTCGGTCTGACGCGCGAGCGGGTCCGCCAGATCGAAACCGAGGCGCTCGCCAAGCTGGCCACCGCGCTGGAAGGCGAGCCGGCCGCGGAAGACGATTGACGCTCGCCGCGCGCGACGCGAAACTCTTGACGTCGCGCTTTCGACGAGGCAAATCGCCCGGATGCCTGACGCCTGACGCCTTCGGGCCTCTTCGTCTCTCTCGTGAGTGCGCGATGCGTTCGCGTTTGTCGCGCGCGCCGTCGGGCAAGCGCGCGAAAAAAATCTCGTCGCGACGGCAAATACCTGTTGCCAAAAATTTTTTTCGGCGTACAACTAGACGCATAGCGCACGCTTGAGTTGATGTCGTGCGCGAGATCGAGCGATGGATGTTCGACTCGCGGCGACCGACGATAGGAAGTCGTTTTTTGTCAAGGGTGAGCGGCGGCGCGTTCCAACGGTTGCGACGATTGCTCGTTCAGACCGTTGAGCGAAGCGCGGCTCACCAGGTTTTTAACGGAGGACATGTAGCGTGGCCAAGAAGAAAGCTGCCAAGAAGGCTGTCAAGAAGTCGCCCAAGAAGAAAGCTGCGAAGAAGACGGCGAAGCGGAAGTAGTTCCTTTTCGCGTTGGCAGCGGCGCTCACCCGGCCACTTCGCGTGGCGAGTTCGGTCGGCGCATGAACAACGACGAGAGAGAGCCGCTTGGAGCAAACCCTCCGAGCGGCTCTATTTTTGCGCCCCGTAGCCCGCTTGCTCCGCAAGCGGATTGACGGGCGGCAGGCCGCCGTGCAAAGTTATCGACATGGCCGAGCTCTTCAACTCCGACGGCGCCAGCGACGAGCTGACCGACTTGCTGCGCCTGTCGCTGGTTTCGGGCATTGGACCGCGCCTGCGGCAGCTTCTGCTGGAGCGGTTCGAAACGCCGGCGGCAATCTTTGCCGCCTCGCCCAGCGAGCTGCGTTCGGTGCCCGGCATCGGCGGCAAGCTGGCCGGCGCCGTGGCACGGGCACGCGCCGAGATCGACGTCGACGCCGAACTCGATCTTTGCCGCAAACGCCAAGTGAGCATCGTGCCGCAGGACGGCGCGGGCTATCCGCGGGCCTTGCAAGAAATCGCCGATCCACCGGGCCTGCTCTTTGTGCGTGGCGCGATCGAGCCGCGCGACGCGTTGAGCATTGCCGTCGTCGGCTCGCGGCACGCCACGCGGTATGGACTGATGATTGCCGAGCGTTTGGCGGCCAGCCTGTCGCGGGCCGGACTGACGGTC
This sequence comes from Pirellulales bacterium, assembly GCA_035533075.1. Lineage (NCBI taxonomy): Bacteria > Pseudomonadati > Planctomycetota > Planctomycetia > Pirellulales > Pirellulales bacterium. The sequence goes on from DATLUO010000172.1 coordinate 6,066, forward strand.
GTGAGCGGCCTTGCCCGCGGCATCGATGCGGCGGCCCACCGCGGCGCGTTGGCGGCGGGCGGTCGCACCATCGCCGTGCTCGGCAGCGGCGTGTTGAACATCTATCCGCCCGAACACGCCACGCTGGCGAGCGAAATCATGGCCCGCGGCGCGGTGGTGGGCGAAGCGCCGGTCCGTTCGGCGCCGCTCAGCGGCGCGTTTCCGCAGCGCAACCGCTTGATCAGCGGCATGTCGCTGGGAGTGGTGATCGTGGAGGCGGCATTGCACAGCGGCGCGTTGATTACGGCCCGCCACGCCATGGAGCAGGGACGCGAGGTGTTTGCGGTGCCGGGGCCGGTCGATAGCCGTATGTCGCGCGGCTGCCATCAGCTCATTCGCGACGGAGCGAAGCTCGTGGAAACGGCCGACGACGTGTTGGAAGAGCTGGGCCCGCTGGTGGCCGCCGCGCCGCGCGAAGACGGCTCGGTCGTGCATCATCCCGCCGAACTGCTGCTGAACGAGGCGGAGCAGCGCATTTTGTCGGCCGTCGGCACCAGCGCCACGGCCATCGACCAGGTGATCGCCGACAGCGGCCTGCCGACGCCGCAGGTGCTATCCACCCTGAGCGTGCTGGAGATGCGGCGGTTGGTCAAACGACTCAGCGGCAACTACGTGCTGCGCGTGTCGTAGGGTGGGACTAACCCACCAACTCCGGAATCAGGCTGCCTTGGCGGACGATCATCACGGGTCGGCCGGTGTTGGTGTGATACTCCTTCTCGTAATTGATGCCCAAGGTGTGATAGAACGAAGCGGCCACCTGGTCGGGCGAGATGCCGTCGCCCTCCGCGGGCCCCATGCCCTGCTCGTCGCTCGCGCCGACGACCTGGCCGCAGCGGATGCCGCCCCCGCCCAGCAGCACGAACATGGCCCGCGGCCAGTGGTCGCGGCCGGCGTTCTTGTTGATCTTGGGCGTGCGGCCGAACTCACCGGTGACGAACACCACGGTCGAACTCAACAGCCCTCGCCGATCGAGCTGCTTGAACATCGCCGCCAGACCTTGATCGAGTTCCGGCAACTGTTTGTCTTTCAGCTTCACGAAGTTCTGCTGGTGCGTATCCCAGCCGCCGAAGTTCACGGTGGCGAACCGCACGCCCGACTCAATCAGGCGCACGGCCAGCAAACAGCTTTGCCCGAAGTTGTTGTCGCCGAATTCCTGCGCTACTTCCGATTTCTCCTGCGTCACGTCGAACGCCTGGCGTGCCCGTGACGAGCTGATGATCTCGTAGGCCTGCTCGTCGAACTTGTCGAGGCCCTCCACGAGTCCGCTGGCCGACTCGTAGCCGTTGAAGAGCGTATCGAGATCGCCGAGCAAGTGCTGCCGCCGCTCGACCTTTTCCACGGTGAGGCCGCCGGAGAGCGTCATGCCGCGCACGTTGAACGGCTTGCCGAGCTTGGGCGTCGAATCGGTCGACAAGGCGGCGTAGCGCACACCCAAGTAGCCCGCCCGTTGCGGAGTATTCGGAATGGCGACGAACGACGGCAGGTCGCGCTGGCCCGCCAGCTCTTTGCTCACGACGGCGCCGAAGCCGGGGAACTCCAGCGAGGGCAACGGCCGGTTGCCGCTGTTCAGATACTTGCTGCCCAGCTCGTGGGCCGCCAACGTGTGGCTTACGCCGCGAAGCACGGCAAACTTGTCGGTGTGGCTGGCGAGTTTCGGCAGGTGTTCCGAAATCTGCACGCCCGCGACCTTGGTGTCGATTGGCTTGAACTCACCGCGAATTTCATCGGGCGCGCCGGGCTTCAGATCGAAGGTGTCGAGGTGCGAAGGGCCGCCGCCCAGGTTGACGAAGATGGCCGCCTTGGCCTTGGCGGCCTGCACTTCGCCCGAGTGCGCCAGCCGCAAATAGCCGGCCAAGCTTAGTCCGCTGCCGAGTGCGCCCGCCTTGAGAAAATCGCGTCGCCGAATGCCGTCGCAGTAAGTGTTGGTGGACATGGGGATCCTTGGGAGGGTTCAGGGTTCGGGGTTCAGGGTTCAGGGTTCAGGGATGAGGCGTCAGGCGTCAGGCGTCAGGCGTCAGGAAAGTCGCGATCTCCCATCTTCTGAACCCTGAACCCTCTCTTACCGGTTCACGATAAACTCTTTCGTGTTCAAGAGCGCCCACATCAGATCTTTCATGCCTGAGGCGGGCGTTTCCGATTCTTGGAGATAACGCATCGCAATCTGTTGCTCGTCGTCCTTGGGCAATCGGCTTAAGGTGCGGAGGTAGGCCTCGCGCACCAGCGCTTCGGGCGCCGCCTCCACCGGCGGTAGATCGGCGTTGCGCTGCTTTTCCTTGTCGAGCGCACGGTCCCTCTGCTCGAGTTGCTTGCGAAGCCGCTCCAACTCGCGCTCGGCGTTTTTGCGGTCCTTTCGATTGCCGTCGTTCTCGACTTCTTTGAGCCGTTCTTCTTGCTGAGCGATCGCGGTTGTCAGCTTCGCGTGCTCCTCTTCCAGGAATTTCCGCGGTCGCGCCGCGGCCGGGTCGATCTGCTTGAGCCAGCCGTCGTTGCGGTCCAACAGGCCGAGCATCGACTGGTCGTTGCGAAGATAGATCGTCTGCAACAGGCTCGGCTCGTTCGATCGCTCGCAATCGCAGTTGGTCACCCGCGCGGGCTTTCCGAACAGGGTCAGCACGTAATTGCCGCCTTTTCTCAGGTCCGAGTACGAACTCGAGACGCCAATGGCCCGGTCTTTCAGGCCGTCGCGTACGTTTTCCAGCTTGCCCGTCGCCGCGGTGGCTTGCACGATGGCGTCGTAGGCGACCTCGGCCGGCAGGCGGCGAATGACGGCGTGGCTGAAGTTCCGCGTATCGAGGCGGTTGCTCTCGTTCGACCGCCAGGTCAATTGGTAGGTGCGGCTGCTGAGAATCTCGCGGTGCAGCCATTTCATGTCGTAGCCGTGCTCGACGAAACCGTGCGTCAAATACGCCAACAGCGGTTCATTGCTGGGCGGGTTCGCCAGGTTCATGTCGTCGGGCGGCTCGATGATGCCCACGTTGAAATAGCTGGCCCAAACGCGGTTCACCCAGGCACGGGCGAAGTACGGGTTGTCTTCGCTCCGCATCCAGTCCATCAAGGCGGCGCGCGGGTCGGGATATTGCTCGGCCACCACCTCTTCGCCGCCGAGCAGCTTGGGAGTGATGACGCGGCCCGCCGGGCGGCCCTGTCTTTTCGCGGCCTTGCCCCCTCGGTCTTTGCCGCCGCGCTGGCCCGGCTTGCGGACGTAAACCTCCTTCCACGGCAACACCTTGCCGGCGGCGATCAGTTCGGCCGCTTCCTTATCTTTGATCTTCTTCAGCCCCAGCTCTTCCTCCATCGACTTGACCGCATCCTTGGCGTCGGGGGCGTAGCCATACGCGACGGGCTCGAAGAAGGCGGTGAACTGCTCAAAGTCCTGTTTCGTCCACTGATCGAAGGGATGCTTGTGGCACTCGGCACATTGCAGCCGCACGCCCAGGAAGGCATAGCTGAACGTCATCGCCTTGTCTTTGGCCTGATTGAACTGCCGGCGCGCCCAGTAGTGCGGCATTGTTTCACGGGCGGCGAAATCGGCCGGATTCTCGGCCCTAAAATAGGCGGTTACCTCGGCCGCGTAGTCTTCAAAGCTTTGGCCGGGCCGTCGGCCGACGGCCAGCACCATCCCTTCCACAATCTTGTCGTAAGGTACGTTCTGTTCGATGCGGCGATAAACCCATTGATACCATTGTTCAGCCTGCTGCCGGCGGAAACGCTGCTCGCCGACGTTCCGCTCGTTGTCGCCCGTGATGTCGCAAAGCTTCGTGGCCCACCAGGCGGCGTAGGTTGGACGCGACAACATCTCCTCGATCTTCTTGGCCCGCTTGTCCTTCGCAGTGTCGGCCAGGAAGGCGGTCACCTCTTCGGGCAAGGGAAGCGTACCTGTCACGTCGAGGCTCGCCCGCCGCAAGAACTCCTCGTCGCTGCTCAGGTTGGAGGGCACGACGCCCAGCTTGCGGAGTTTGGCCACGACCAGCTCGTCGACCTTGGTGGGCATGGGCACCTGCGGGTAGTGATCGCCGACCAGTTCGGAGACCGGCGCGATCACGGGCACGGTCGCCACACCGTTGTCGTAAAAAGCGACTACGTCGGTGTCGCCCTTGCCGGACACCGTCACCTGGCCGTTCTCGTCAATGGTGGCGATCGACTCGTCGTTGCTGCGGAATCGGCAGAGGGCCGTGACGTCTTCGCGCGAGCCGTCAGACCAGCGTGCCACGACGCGGAGTTGCGGTCCCGCGCCGGCGGTCTGCGAGACGATCTCGCGCGGCTCGACGTCGAGAGCTTCGAACTCCGCGTCGTCCGGCTTGATGCCCGCTGCGCCGGCTTCGACCCAGCGCCGCAGGATGTTGTATTGCCAGCTTCCGACCTCCATCCGCTTGCCGCCTTCGTGGTCGGTCGTCAGCGTGGGCTTTTCGAGGATCAGGCTGGCCGCCGGATCTTTGACGTCGGCCCGCGGCTCGTCCCCGCCGGTGAGCGCCTCATGATCGGCCGCAAAGTCATAGCCAAAGAGCGACAAGCGGAACCCGCCCCGGCCCTGGAACGAACCGTGGCAGGCCCGGCCGTTGCAACCGAGTCGGCCCATGGCCGGGAGCACATGTCGGCGGAAATCGGGCTGCGCGGCAGAATCGGGGGCAAATCGCTGACTGGCCGGCGGAGTGATTTCATCGGCGACGGCGGGCAAGGCGGAGGTCGTTACGATCCAGGCAACAATGAGTGTTCGGTTCATAGGCGTTGTCGTTGTAGGGTGGGGCCAGCGAGCTTGCGAGCGCCGGCCCACCGTGTTGGGGCGCTTGGTGGTTAGGAATATCGAATTGTGGTTCAAAGTCGAATACGGTGGGCCGGCGAAGCGCAAGCTCGCTGGTCCCACCCTACTTTGTGCCCTCTTTTTTCGCTTTCGGTCGCACTCGCTCGGCGGCGCGGAGCAGCCGATCGAACGTTCTCTTTAGGTCTTCATCACGCTGACTGACGATCTGGGCGATATCCTCATCGAGCTTGGCTAGCCGGGCGGCCACGCGCTCGCGTTCCAACTTTCTCTGCGCCAAGCGAAGGTCGGCCCGCTCGGCCAAGGCGGCCTTCAGGTCTTCCCGCAATTCGGGGCGGTCCTCCAAGCTCAGCTTGGCGGTCAATAAGCGAATCTGAGAGTCGAGCTGCCACGCCCGCACGTCTTGCTGGTAGCGCTCTGGATCGCGCTGTTTGAGGCCGTCGATTCGCTGGCTGTCGCGCGACAGCTCTTTGATCGCTTGCTGGTACTCTTTTTCCTTCGTTCCTTTGAGGCGATTCAGCAATTCGACCAACTCCGGCTGGTGCTCGCGGACAAACAGCAAGGCAGCCTCTTCGCGATCGGCATCGGCCGCTTTGCTCTTGTTGGCGTGCTTGCCGGCTTTGACCGGCTTGTCGGCTGCTTTCTTCCTGGCGGCCTGCTTCTCGGCCGCTCCCATTTTCTCGGTCTTCTTGTCGCGCTGTTTCTTCTCGGCCTGCGACTTGTCCTGCTTGTTCTCGTCCGGCTTGGCATGGCCGCCTACCAACGGTTGATCGTCGGCCAGGGCTGCCAGCGCCAACAAAAACAGCCCCATCGTCGCGAAAGAACGCATTGCCAAGAACATCGCACTTACCCTTCTCGATGGTTCACCCTTCTCGATGGTTTGCAGTGGACGGTTCCGGCACGCCCGATGGCTGCGGCGCCGTAACGGCTTCGAACAACCAATCGCCGCCCGTCCCTATCGTTTTGTCGTCAGGTGGTTCGGTGGCAGCGATGTCGTCGGCGAGAGCGCCGCGTGTCTCGGTGGCCCGTTCCGACTCGACGATGGCGGCCGAGTTGACCCAGGCGACGGCAAGCTGCCTTTGGGGGTCGCCAGGCGATGAGTCGCCGACCGGCAAACGGTGGCGATCGCCAGTTCCGATGACGAAGACCGCCAACAAAACGCTTGCCGCCAAGGCCAACGACGCCCAAGCCGCCCGGCGCGGCCAATGCCGCTCGGCTCTGGCTGGCTCTCCGTCGACCCCTCTCTCCCCCTCTCCCTCGCTCCAGGCCCCCGGCTCGACAGCCGGAAGCAACCCCTCGCCGACCACCTGGCAGAACTTGACCGCCTGCACCAGACATTCGCGCGTTGGTTGGTCTTCAAGCAGCCGCTGTTCGAAAGCGTCGCGCTGCGAGGGCGACAGGTCTTCGAGCACGTAGCGGACTGCGGTGAAGAGCGGTTCTTCGTCCGATTCAAGGTTCATTCATCGTCTCCCGTGCCGAGGCACTCACGCAATTTCTTGATGGCCGCCTGCATCCGCCACAGCGTCGTGCCTAGGGGGACTTTCAATTCGTCCGCGATCACCGCAAACGTCTTTTGTTCGTAGAGCCGCATCCAGACCACTTGCCTTTGCTCGGCCGGCAAGGCGTCGAGCGCCTCCCGTGCCCGCCGGCCTTCTTCGCGCCGCCGCGCCACTTCGTCAGGCCGGTCGTAGTCGTCGCGCTCATTTGCCTGCCGCAGCCAGGCCAACTGTTCCACGCCCCGCGCCTGGACTCCCTGCCGTCTCCGCAAGGCCAGGGCCTCGTTCAAGGCCACGCGAAACAGCCAGCCCCTGAGCGACTCTTCCGCCGTGTGTCCCTGCTCGATCGCCTTGACGAAGGTGGCTTGCACCACATCCGCGGCCAAATGGACGTCGTGCAGCACGCCCAACGCCAAGCGGCGCAGATCCTCAGCGCACTCGGCATGGAGTGCCGCGATTTTCTCGGGGGCGAGTCGTCGTTCGTCCGCCAAGGTCAACGTTTGGTCTCCGTCGGCGGGTCTCGCGACCCACATCGCCCTTTCATCCCTTATGATGCGCGCCGCGGCCGGATTATTGGGCCGTCCGCAACAATTAGCATAACCGCTTGCCGCATTGCATGTTGCAGCTCTGCCGTTGGTCGATTGCGGGATGGCAGGCAGTGGCTGGGGCAGAGCTTGGCGGCAAAGCTTGGCGGCAGAGCGTGTCCTCAAACCGGGCCGGTCCTGGCCAAGCTCTGCCCCAGCCACCATCGCTGCTTTCGCGATCGATCAGGGGACGAGGGCCCCAGAGCACTAGCTGGCGTCGGCCGGCTGGGGCACGAAGTCGCGGAGACGGGTCAGCAGACGCTCGCGCTCGAAGGGCTTGGTGAGCACCTCGTTGCAGCCGGCGTCGAGGCACCTCTGGCGGTCGCCCGACATGGCGTGGGCGGTCACGGCGATGATGTTTCCGCCGTAGCCCAACCGCCTCAACTCGGCGGTCGCGTCGTACCCATCCAGCACCGGCATGTGCATGTCCATCAGCACCAGGTCGTAAGGTGGGGCGCCGGAGTGCATTGCCTCGTCGACCGCCTGGCGGCCGTTATCGACCACCGTCACTCTGGCTCCGGCAGCTTCCAGAATAAACGTCAGCAGCCGCTGGCTATCGTGGCTGTCTTCCGCCAACAAGACTTTCGCCGAAAGCCTTGACTTCGTCGCCGGGGGTTCCGCGACCGTTTCGACTTTGCCGGCGGACGGCGTCCCCAACGTCTGGTATTTTCCCGCCGGCACCGTAAGACTAAACGTGCTTCCTTGGCCGGGCACGCTCCGCACCGTGATGTCGCCGCCCAGAAGCTGCGCCAGCCGCCGGCTGATCGCCAGGCCCAGCCCGGTGCCCGCGAAGCGCCGCGTCATCGACGAATCGAGCTGGCTGAACGGCTGGAACAACGACTGCAATCGCTCGGCGGCGATGCCGATGCCCGAATCGACGACATCGAACTGCAACATCATCGCGTCGCCGTTGGACGGCGCCAGGCGAACGTCGACCCGCACGCCGCCGCGATCGGTGAATTTGACGGCGTTGCCCAACAGATTGACGAGCACCTGCCGCAGCCGCACGGCATCGCTGCGCAGCATGCGGGGCACGGCGTCGTCGACGCCCACGTCGAGCCATAGACCCTTGGCTTCGCACCGCGGCCGGATGAGCGACGCCACGTCCGAGGCGATCGAGCGCGGCGAACAGGGGCCCAAGTCGAGCTTCAACGAGCCGGCCTCGATCTTCGATAGGTCAAGAATGTCGTTGATGATGGTCAGCAGATACTCGCCGTTGCGTTTGATCGTCTCGACCACCTCCAGGTCTTTTTCGCCGCGGAGCCGCTCGCGGAGCACGTCGGTGAAGCCCAGAATGGCCGTCATCGGCGTGCGGATTTCGTGGCTCATCGTGGCCAGAAACTCGCTCTTCAGCCGGCTGGCGTCCTCCAGCCGCTCTTTCATCGACCGCAATTCGTCGTTTTGCCGGGCCAGCACCGCCGACTGCTGTTCCAGCGCCATGGCCACGTCGTAGGCTTCGAACGCCCGCACCACCACCGACTCGATCGACGAACGGTCCCAGGGCTTCTGCAGAAAGTAGAACACCTGCCCGCGGTTGATGGCGTCGATCATGGCCCCCGGCTCGGTATACGCCGTCAGCAGAATGCGGCGTGTTTGCGGGTGCTTGACGCGCAGCACGTCGAACAGATCGACGCCGGTGCCGCCGGGCATCCGCTGGTCGGCCACCACCACGGGCACGATTTCGCGTGCGAGGATCTGCAGGGCCGCTTCGGTGCTGTCGGCCGTGAGGATGTGAAAACGGTCCTCCAAGGCGGCCTCAAAGACCGCCCGGTTGTCTGCCTCATCATCGACGTACAAAACGGTGCGCTTCATCTGCTCTCCATGCCGTGTCCGCCTGCGCAGGCTGCCACCCGCCGCGGCACCGTCGCGGTGCTCGGCGACGCTGCTCAAATGTGGGTTTCGCCCGTGTGCCAAGCAACCAGAAACCGCGAACGAGGGCCAATTCGCCCCCGGCGCGCTGGCGTTTGGGCCGGTTGTAGCGGTTCATCCTGACTTGACAACAACCCTCGGCGGCGAGACGATTCTTAGGGAGGACTTCCATGAGCTTATTCGCCGCCGACAATTCCAATCTGGTGCAGATTATCTGGGTTGTCTTGCTTCTCGCCGTCCTGGTGGCGGCCATGATCTTTGTCGCCATCTTTGCCCGCTATTTCCGCTTCTGGATTCAGTCGGTGAGCACCGGGGCGGGCATCGGCATTTTGGACCTGCTGGGCATGACCTTTCGCAAGGTCAACCCGGCTGTGATCGTGCGCAGCAAGATCATGGCCGTGCAGGCCGGCATCGGCGAGCACATGGGCATCACCAGCCAGGCGCTGGAGGCGCATTATCTGGCCGGGGGTAACGTGCCGCTTGTAATCCGGGCCATCATCGCCGCCAACAAGGCCAAGATCATCGACCTGGACTTCAAGCAGGCCACGGCCATCGACCTGGCCGGCCGCAACGTGCTGGAAGCCGTTCAGACCAGCGTCTATCCCAAGGTCATCGATTGTCCGGGACGCAACTCCGGCCGGCAAACGCTCGACGCGGTGGCGAAAAACGGCATCCAGCTTAAGGTCAAGGCCCGCGTCACCGTGCGGGCCAACTTGCGGCAGCTTATCGGCGGAGCGACTGAAGAAACCATCATTGCCCGCGTGGGCGAGGGCATCGTCAGCGCCATCGGCTCTTCCGAGTCGCACACCGAGGTGCTGGAAAACCCCGACCGCATTTCCAAGGCGGTTTTGGCCCGCCGGCTCGATTCGCAGACCGCTTTCGAGATCGTGTCGATCGATATCGCCGATATCGACGTGGGAGAGAATATCGGCGCCCGGCTGCAAGCCGATCAGGCCGAGGCCGATACCCGCCGCGCTCGGGCCGAAGCCGAGGGGCAACGAGCGATGGCCGTGGCCCGCGAACAAGAAATGCTGGCCACCATCGAAGAAAGCCGGGCCCAGGTCGTCGAGGCCGAAGCCCAAGTGCCCAAGGCCATCGCCGAGGCCATTCAATACGGCAAACTGGGTATTCTGGATTATTACAAGCTCCGTAACGTGCAGGCCGATACCGACATGCGTACGGCCATCGCCGGGGGAGGAACTCGCATGCCCCCCAGGACCAGCGCATCATGAACGACTTTCCGATTCTACTGGCCGACATCGCGTTGTGGATCAAGGTGGTCGTCGCTGCCGGTCTGGCCCTGGTTTACCTGGTGAACTACGCGGCCCAAGTGGCCGGCAAGGGGCAGAAACGCCCGCCGATGCGTCCCGAAGCCCGGCCCGATCCCCGCGCGCGTCCGCGTCCTGCCGGCCGGCAAGACGTGCAGGATGAAGTCGCCGAGTTCTTGAAGCGCGCCGCCGAAAAGCGGACCGCCGGCCGGCCTGCCGAGCAGCCGCCCCAACCGCAACGGCGGGCCCTGCCGCGCTCGGCGGGCGGGCCCGCGCCGGAAATCGTCGAAGCCCGCGCCGTCGAAGAGATGCCTTCCAGCCGCTGGCCGGAGCCGGTGCAATCGCACGTCGACACGCACCAGTTGTCCGGCCGCGCCGAACAGCTCGCCCACGCCGATCGTGGCGACGCCGCCTTTCAAGCACACATGCAGTTGTTCGATCACCAGGTGGGTCGCATTCACGAATCGGCGCCGCCAACATCCGAGACAACGCAAGCGGGCGGACCCGGTCAGGCCCCAGGCGCGCCCCTCAATGAGGTGTTTGCGAGACTGCTGGCCGATCCTGACAATGTACGACAAGCCATCGTGTTGAATGAGATTATCCAGCGCCGGTATTGACAAAACGATTAGAAAGATGTGACCATGCCAAGCAAAGTTGAACCCGGCAAGACCAAACTCGGCTGGATCGGAACCGGTGTAATGGGCACGAGTATGTGCGGGCACCTCCTGGCCAAAGGTTTTTTGGTCACGGTTTTCAACCGCAGTCGCGGGCGTGTCGAACCGCTGTTGGCCAAAGGCGCCCGCTGGGCCGATTCTCCCACAGCCGTCGCCGCCGCCTCCGACGTGGTATTTACCATCGTCGGCTACCCGACCGACGTGCGCGAGGTGGTGCTCGGCGCCAGCGGCACGTTGGCCGGCAGCAAGTCGGGCAACATTCTCGTCGACATGACCACCAGCGAGCCGGCGCTGGCCCAGGAGATCGCCGCCAAGGCGAAAGAACGGGGAGTCTACAGCGTCGATGCCCCGGTGTCGGGCGGCGACATCGGCGCCCGCGAGGCGCGGCTGTCGATCATGATCGGCGGCGACAAAGACGTCGTTGATTCGCTGAGTGCCTGCTGGGAAGCGATGGGCAAGACGATCGTCCACCAAGGCCCGCCCGGCGCGGGCCAGCACACCAAGATGGTCAACCAAATCCTCATCGCCACGAATATGATCGGCGTGTGCGAGGCGCTGCTCTATGGCTATCGCGCGGGTCTCGATTTGAAAACCGTCATGCAGTCGGTCTCTTCAGGGGCCGCGGGAAGCTGGTCGCTGTCGAACCTTGGGCCGCGGATCATCGACAACAACTTCGACCCCGGCTTTTTCGTGGCGCACTTCATCAAGGACATGGGCATCGCCCTGGTCGAGGCGAGACGGATGAACCTGTCGTTGCCGGGACTGGCGCTGGCCAACCAGCTCTACATCGCCCTGGCCGCGCAAGGTCACCGTCGCGACGGCACTCAGGCGCTGCACCTGGCCTTGGCCTCGCTGTCGGGGATCGACTGGAAAGGCCGCACATAGATGCTCAGCGAATGGCCGGCTGCGGCTTGCCGAAGCGATTCTTGAATCTTTTTTGGCCGGACCCCGGTTTGCGCGGTACAATATCTGCGACGGGTTGCAGACCGGCGCGGTGGGAGCGGCGGAAGTGCGATGAAGCAGGCGTCGAGATTCCGCCAAACCCGCCGCTGAAAACTGCCGATAAACCTTGTCGTTTGAATCGGAGTTTTGAAACAAGCCTTTCGCCTAGTATTCCGTCGGAGGTGCCAACCCATTTGCGTGGACCCGAATCAACCACGGCCGTGCTCAGCATTGCCCGATTCGCGTTCTTCTCGCAGCGACTCCACCGTCGCAATCGGCGAAAGGTTTGATTAACGGCCGCGGCGAGGTCGGCTCGATCTCGCCGCGGTTTTTTTACGCGCATAGGGTGGGGCGCGGCTGGTTGTATTTCCGCCGCGCCTGAGGCGGGACGCCAGGCGAGCGGTTGTGGCGTAAGGTGGGGCAAGCGAGCTTGCGAGCGCTGGCCCACCGATTGCGACGTCGTTTACGGTGGGCCGGCGCTCGCAAGCTCGCTGGTCCCACCCTACTGCAAACCGTTCATGCCCGCCTGCGGCACGCCGCCTGCCCCCGTCCGCTGCATCATCTGCTGGCCGAGGAAGCGCGGCGAGATGTTGACATTGATGCCCTGGTTTTGCTTGCCGCCGTCGACGTAGAACGCGACGTTGGTCACAAACGCTTCACCAATTCGGGTAAAGCTGAAATTCTCGCCGATGTTTCCCTGGTTGTTCAAGGCGAACGATGTGCTGGCCGTCGCCATCCATTTGGGACTGAGCTGGTAGCTCTGCGAGACCGTCACCGAGTTGTAGGTGAACGGCCCGCTGAACGAGCGAATGCCCGCATAGAGGTTGACTCGCGGAGCCCGCGACAGCGTGGCCCCCACCGACCAGGTCTTTTGTCCCTGATAGAAGAAGTCGGCACTGGCGTCGGAGAGCAGCGTCAGCCGGTCGCCCACGTGCCAGCGCAGGTCGTAGTTCACCAGCCCCCACGATTGTCCGAAATTGTCGCGGTTCGGATTGGGATAATAGACGCCGCTGGAGTCGAGCACGATCCAGTCGACGATCCGCCGGTTGCCGACGGGGCCGCGTTTGGTCTGCCAGCGGTGCCGCATGCCCAGCCGCACCATGTCGAGGCTGCCGGCGATCTCCGTCGTGGGCGAGGCCACGAAGTTCTGAATGCCGGAGCGGAAGGCGTAATAGCGCGGGTCGAACTTCGTCGGCAGCGTGCCTCCGTAGTCGATCGTCATGAAGCGGCGTCGGAACCGGTCGAGGTTGTTGTCGTCGATCGGGTCGTACAAGGCGAGCGAAGTGAAATTCTGGTTGGCATCGGCCGCGAAGGCATCGACGTCGAACACGACCTTGTGGGCGACGCCGTGGACGTTGAACAGATTGCTCTCGATCGTCGGATTGGCGGCCCAAAACAAGATGCTGCTGCGGACACCCAACTGGCCAAACACGCGGCCCTCGTTCTGTCCTTGCAAATTCTGCCCCCATTGCGCCACCTCGCCCAAGGCATACGGCACGACCTTGACCGGCCCCAACTCCAGCGGCGCGTCCACCTCTTGCCGCGACGCCAGCCGGTCGCCCTGCCGCATTCCAAACGTGCCGGCGCCCGGCGTGGTCGACGTGGCGTTATTGGCCGTCTCCCACGGCAGATAGTTGAAGTACTGCTGGTCCTGCACGTCGGGCGGCGTCTGCTGGACGAGGAACTGGGCATATCCGCCGTTACTGTGCTCGAACCAGGTGACTCGGTCGCCCAGCAGCGACTGCCCCATGGTGTAATGGTCGAGCCGGGGCAGCCAGTTGGTCTGCGTGAAGAACGGATTGACACGGGCCTGCGTGTACGCGGTCCATTCGCGGTTCTCGGTGATCTTCTTGATCTCGACGTCGGTCGTCTCGTCTTTGTGCATCTCGTACTCGGCCTCGTAATACTGTTCCAGAAAATTGTAATCGCTGGCCAGGCCCAACTCGGTCGTGATCTGGTAACCGTCGAGCGTCTGCTGGCGAAATTGGCCCAGCACGCGGCCGCGGTAGTTGCCGGGATGCTCGATGCCGATTCTCGTGCGGCCGAGATTGTCGAGCCCCCGATCGCGCAGGCCCCACGCCTCGAAGAACCCATTAACCGGCCCATCAATGCCCAAAAAGCTCTTGCGGTTGACCATCAGGTTGGTGCCGGCGCCGTAGCCGCGCTTCGTCACCTCGCTGGCGGTGAGCGTCCAGTTATAGCCTTCGCGCGGCTTGAGTCCCAGGAGTTGCCAGGCGTTGAAGTCGGCTTCGAACCAGTAACCAAAGATTCCGTCTTGCTGAGCGCTGATTGTGCGCAACACCGTCGACGGCTTGTCCAACGTGGTGGTAAAGCGCGGCCACCAAAAGACCGGCACCGGTCCAATGAACATCGTATTGTTCTTGCCCGTCACCATCTGGTCGTGCTCGATCACCTGCTCGTGCGTGTTGGGGTCGATGATCGGGCTGCCGGTGAACGGACTCACTTGGGCCCGCTGCCGATCGTAAAGGCGCACATCGCTTGATTGGATGCGGAAGCGCGGCTTGCCTAGCCGGCTGGAGGTAAGATAGCTGTGCCGGGCATAGAAGGTGTCGTCGTTCACCTGCCGCACAATGTCGGACTTGAGCCGTATCATCCCACCGTAGCCGGGGGCCGGCGCGGTGATCTCGGCTTGCAGGATGGTGCCCGTCTTGTTCTTCACGTCGTAATACATGCGATCGGCGTAAATCACGCGGTCGCCCTGGCGGAAGACGACGTTGCCTTCCAGGTAGACCTCCAAGGGGACCGTTTCGTCCTGATACTTCTGGCGTGTTTCCCCGCCCAGATCGCCGACGGTCCAGGCCACGACTTTGTCGGCAGAAATGTCGAGTTGTCCTTCGGGCACGTCGATAAAGATTTGCACTCCGCCGGTGATCACCGCCACGCCCTCGCCGGTGGACGATTGCGTTTCCCAGACGATTTGCGGATTCTGATCGCCGCGCGGAAAGATGCGCAGGTGACGGACGCCGCCGACCGGCGTGGCGGTGGCCTGCTGCGGCTGGGAACCGGGCGGAGGCGGAATGTGCGCGGCCGGCGGGAGCGCGCCGCGATTGGAGGGAACATATTGCGTGCGCGTGACGGCATCCGATGGCTTGCGCTGGTCAACCGCGTTTTCATAAAACGCCGGCTTGACGGTCGGCTCGCCCTGCGGGCGTGGAATATCGATCTCGACGGGCGCCGTCGAAAGAAACCGCCCCAGCCAGCCTCGGTCGTTCGAGGCGCCGAGCGGGCCTTGGCGTGCCCGCGGCCGACGGCCGGCCTCGATCTGCACGTCGCCTTCCAAGTAGGCGATCACCTTGGTGCGCTTCTTCTCCGTGCCGTCGCCGGGTTTTTGCTCCGTGGCGTCGCCGGCGTTGAACGTCGAGGAAATCGGCGCCAGCCGGGTGCTGTCGGCGGGCATTTTCTCCGTGCCGTCGCCGGGCTTCGGTTCGATTCGGTCGCCGGTCTTGACCCACACGACGGCGTCGCGCGCGCGGCACACGTTATGGCCTTGCGCCACGACGCAATGGCCTCGCAGCAGATAAACGTCGTAAGATCCTTCCTTCCAGGTGTTGGCCTGTTCGGCCGAAATGCGGATGGGATCGCTCGGCTTGGCAGCAGCGAGCTCGATGCCTTGCCCGGCCGCGCTGCCGCAGGCGAACGTCAGCGCTGCGAACAAACACACGCGCAGCGCGAGCGTTGCGTCGCGCAGCGGCCAGCGCGCGCGCCTAACAGCGAGCGAGAGTGTCGCACGAGGACCTGTCAGCGGATGGGCATCCTTATACGCGCGCCGCGCCGAGTAGACGGCCGCCGTCGCGTACAACACAACGTGAAATGGTGGAAGAGGTTAGATGAAATGACAGCCCTAGGGCCGGCGGGATTATAGGGGCGATTTGCCCGACTGGTCAAGGTAGGTTGATGAAACAGAAGTCCGTTGGCAATCACGGGTTAGCGTTACAGAGCACTTGGCGTCCTTGACGTGGGGTGGCCTTCCCAGGCGGTCTGAGGTGGTGGCTGGGGCAGCGCCTGGCCGATAGGATCTGGATCGTGCGATGAAGCTTG